>NZ_JBITGE010000037.1:24289-62887 GCF_044456785.1 Micromonospora sp. NPDC050795
CGGTGGGTGGGGGGGGGGGGTGGGGGGGGGGGGGGGGGGGGGGGGTGGGGGGGGGGGGGGGGGGGGGGGGGGGGGGGGGGGGGGGGGGGGGGGGGGGGGGGGGGGGGGGGGGGGGGGGGGGGGGGGCCCCCCCCCCCCCCCGCGACGGTCAGCAGTTGCGGAGTTCGGGGGACTGGTTGAGCAGTTGGCCACGGGTCGACACGAAGCGGCGGTAGCGCTCGCTGTCGACGGCCGATGGGCGGAACGCGGCGACGCGGTGGCAGTTCTGGAAGGCCAGGCGTACGCCGAAGTGTCGCTCCAGGCCACCGCGGATGGCGTCGCTGGCCAGCGCGCGGAGCAGTTGACCCCGGTCGGCGTCGGTGGGCGGCGGAACGACGTTGTCGGCCAGGTCGTCGTCGCCGGCCTCCAGTTCGGCGACCACCCGGCTGACGGTGGCCCAGGCGTACGGCAGCGAGTCTCGGACGCAGGCGATGAACGCCTCGTCGTCGATGGGGCCGCGTTCGGCGGCGTCCAGCAGTGCGGGCGGGACAGTGAGAGACATGGTTCTCCTCCGCTACAGCTAATGATTACCGTTTTCAACAACGGCGTCGACTGAGCAGACCACGTCTCCTGGACGACGTCAACGATGTCCCGGCACGCCACGCCGCGACCCACCCACAGCACAGGCCGACGAGTACGGCAACACGCACGCGGAGCGGGACGAGCGGCGGCGTCAGGGTCGGCGGGGGTGGCCCTTGAGGTGCCGGCCCAGCTCACGGGCGATCTCCCGGTTGGCGTCGCGCTCGGCCATCGTCTGCCGCTTGTCGTAGGAGCGCTTGCCCTTGGCGAGGGCCAGTTCGACCTTGGCGAAGCCGTTCTCGAAGTACATCGACAGCGGAACGAGGGTCACCCCGCCCTCGCGGACCTTGTCCAGGATCCGGTCGATCTCGGCGCGGTGCAGCAGCAGCTTGCGGTTGCGGCGCGGGGCGTGGTTGGTCCACGTGCCGTAGGCGTACTCGGCGATGTGGAGGCCGTACAGCACGATCTCGCCGTCGCGTTCGTGCGCGAACGCGTCCACCAGCGAGGCCCGCCCCTCGCGCAGCGACTTGACCTCGGTGCCGACCAGCACGATGCCCGCCTCGTACGTGCGCAGCACGGTGTACTCGTGCCGGGCCTTCTTGTTGGAGGCGATCAACCGGCGGGTGGGTGGCTTGGACGGGGTCACCAGGCGACGATATCCGGCCGTCGGAGCAGTCGTACCGGCCGGTCAGTCGTGTGCCGGGTGCGCGGGGCGCAATCGCGCGGTGAGGTCCCGCACCGCGTCCCCGAACGCCTCCTGCGACTCGCACGGCCAGTGTCCGAGGATCGGCGGGGGAACGCTGTCGCTGGGCGCCGGCACCACGTCCTGCGGGTCGGTCAACCGCCGGTCCACTGTCGCCGGCGGACCGGCCAGCGTCTCGGCCTCCCCGGGACGGTGGGAGGCGAAGATCCAGCCGCCGATCGGGTCGGTGTCGCGCCACAGGTTGATCCAGCGCCAGCCGACCCGTTCGCCGATCTCCCGCAGCGCCGGGTCGTCGGCGTACGCCGGGAAGAGCCGGGAGTAGAGCCGGCCCAGCGGTGAGCCGTAGGTCAGCAGGGCGACCCGGTCGGTGATCCGGGTGGGCAGTTGCAGGACTGCGGCGGCGAGCAGTACCGAGCCGTGGCTGTGTCCGGCCAGCAGCACGCCCTGCCCCTGTTCCACCAGGTAGGTGATCCGCCTGGCCAACTCCGGCACGGCCCGCTCGGCATAGCAGGGCGGGGCGAACGGGTGCGCCGCCCGGGGCCAGAAGGTGCCCAGATCCCAGAGCACCCCCACGTACCGGCGGAACTGCGGTGTCCGGTACGCGAAGATGCCGCCCACCACCAGGCCGAGCAGGATCGCGGCGATCACGTAGCTTCCCGACCCGATCAGGAAGTTGACCATGCCCTCCGGCACTCCGACGTAGCGCTGCGCCACGTCCCCGGGTAGGAGTTGGAGCAGGCCGAGCAGGCTGGTGGCCAGGCCGAGCGCCGCCAGGCCGGCGTACACCACGGAGAGCGGTTCCAGTCGTTCGGTGAAGCGGGCGCGGGCCACCGCCTGCTCGACCCGCCGCAGTCGGGCCGCCGCGTGCGGCGGCGCGTCCGGGAAGTCGGCGGCGACGATCGCCCGCGCGGCCCGCCGCCGACCGCGCCGGGTCATCCTGGTGACCAGGCCGGCCGCCAGCAGTGCGGTCACCACGGCCAGGAAAAACCCGAAGATCGCCCATTTGTACGCCAGAGGAGGGCTGGTCTCCAGGCCGTCAGCGGTCGTCCCGTTGCGGTCGAGCAGGTCCGCCACCCGGTAGACCAGCTCGGCCGAGAACGCCACGGCGAGCCCGGCCGAGATCGTCATGAAGACCGGCGCCCCCAACGCGCGGATGGGTGACCTGCGCTGCCCGCCACCCCGCCGCCAGATCACCAGCACGGCGAGCGCGACCACCAGCACGGTCTGGCTGACGAACAGCCAGGCCACGATCGCGCTGTAGCCGGGCAGCACGCCGCCCTGCGGCCACGGCGCCGGGCTGATGACGATGTGCACGATCACCAGCATCGTCAGGCCGCAGGCGATGGTGCGCAGCCCGCGGAAGACCGCGTCCACCCGGGGCGACGGGTCGGTGCGGTCGATGCTCCGCACCACCGTGACCAGGAACAGGCAGCTCAGCAGTACCGCCCCGGTGGCGGTCAGCAGGATCACCATCACCCAGGAGGAGTGCTGGCTGGCTCGCGCGGTCAGCAGGCTGCCGCTGAGCGTGGCGAACGCCGCCGCGACGTGGACCGAGCGCAACCGTCCCACGAGCGGCTCGCCGTCCCACTGGCCGACGGCGCTCAGCTGGTGTTTCGAGGTCGCTGTCGACGGCGTCCGGAACGCGTCGAAGGAATGGCCCGGGCGAGCGCCCAACCACCAGAGGAGCCCGATGGCGGCGACCGGCACGAGCGCCAGCACACCCAGGCGCAGCCCGGTCGGGCGCCCGCCGAGCCAGGACAGCCAGGTCCGGCCGGCCAGGCACGACGGGGTGCCCATGCAGCGCCAGGCGATCAGGTCCAGCGCCACGCCGACGATGGAGAGCACGTAGAGCATGGTGAGGGTGATGGCGAGCACCCGGCACAGCGCCATGAAGCCGCGCGTCGAGATGGTGTTCGCCGGCCGCATCCACAGGGCCACGTTGCAGAGCATGAACGGCAGCAGGAAGACCAGCGACAGGGTCCGCACGGCTGTGCCGGACGGCAGGTCACTCCAGCGGTACGCCTCCAGCGTCACCCCGTCCGTACCGGTCGAGTCCGGATATCCGGGGCGCGGTCGGTAGAAACCTCCGCTGCGGTCGCCGGCAACCTGGTACACGTACGGCCGGTCCAACACCTGGTCCGCGCCCGCGCCGGAGACACCGTGCACCCGCAGCTCCACGATCCCGCCCGACGTCGGCGGTCCGGTCGGTGTCGCGTCGGCCATGGGCCCCCCGAGGTGTGCGCGGCAACCGGGCGGGTCGTCGATGTCCGGCCACCCGCGCGGCGTTCCGGCTTACCCGTCTGCGGGGCGGTCAACCGTCGGTCGGGCACCGGCGATGGTGCGGTCGACCGTCGGCAGGTGATTTCATGGCGCCATGGCGAACCCGGTGATCCTGACCGTCGACGACGACCCCGTGGTGTCCCGGGCGGTGGCCCGGGACATCCGGCGCCGCTACGGCGACCGCTACCGGGTGTTGCGGGCGTCCTCCGGGCCGGAGGCGCTCGACGCGCTACGCGAGGTCAAACTGCGCGGCGAACAGGTGGCGCTGCTGCTGGCCGACCACCGGATGCCGGAGATGACCGGCGTCGAATTCCTGGAAGCGGCAATGGACATCTTCCCGGCGGCCCGCCGGGTGCTGCTCACCGCGTACGCGGACACCGACGCCGCGATCGAGGCCATCAACGTGGTCGACCTGGACCACTACCTGCTCAAACCCTGGCACCCGCCGGAGGAGAAGCTGTATCCGGTGGTCGACGGGCTGCTGGAGGCATGGGCGGTCACCCCGGACGCGGCCAGCGCGGAGATCCGGGTCGTCGGGCACCGCTGGTCGGCGCCGTCGTTCAAGGTCCGCGACTTCCTGGCCCGCAACCTGGTGCCGTACCGGTGGCTGTTGTCCGACGATCCGGAGGGCGTCCGGTTGCTCGACGCGGCCGGGGCCACCGAGGCGGACGTGCCGCTGGTGGTGACGCCGGAGGGCAAGGCGTTGGTCGCCCCGAGCGAGGCCGAGTTGGCCGCGCTCGCCGGGTTGACCGTGGTGCCGGCGTGTGACTTCTACGAACTGGTGGTGATCGGCGGCGGCCCCGCCGGTCTCGGTTCGGCGGTGTACGGAGCGTCGGAGGGGCTGCGCACCGTGCTCGTGGAGCGACGGGCGACCGGCGGTCAGGCCGGGCAGAGCAGCCGCATCGAGAACTACCTGGGCTTCCCGGACGGTGTCTCCGGCGCGCAGTTGACCGATCGGGCCCGACGGCAGGCGGTCAAGTTCGGTGCCGAGCTGCTCAGCGCCCGGGAGGTGATCGGTCTCAGTGAGGCCGGCGGTGCCCGACTGCTGCGCTTCGGCGACGGCACCGAGATCGCCGCGCACACCGTGGTGCTGGCCACCGGCGTGTCGTACCGGGTGCTCGACGCCCCTGGGCTGGCCGACTTCACCGGGCGGGGGGTGTTCTACGGCGCTGCCGCCACCGAGGCGCCGAGCTGCGTCGAGCAGGACGTTTACATCGTCGGCGGGGCCAACTCCGCCGGCCAGGCGGCGGTCCACTTCTCCCGGTACGCGTCGAGGGTGCACCTGCTCATCCGTGGTGCGGACCTGACCGCCTCGATGTCGCGTTACCTGATCGACCAGCTGGAACGGATCGACCGGATCACCGTGCATCCGCACACCGCGGTGGTCGGCGGGGCGGGGGAGGACCACCTGGAGCGGCTCACCCTGTGCGACACCCGCACCGGGGAGGCCCGCTCGGTCGACACCTCCTGGCTGTTCATCTTCATCGGCGCAGAGCCCCGCACCGACTGGCTGGACGGGGTGCTGGTCCGCGACGACCGTGGTTTCATCGTGACCGGTCCGGATCTGCTCGCCGGGGGGCGGCGGCCGGCCGGTTGGTCGTTGTCGCGCGACCCGTACCACCTGGAGACCAGCGTGCCGGGCGTGTTCGCCGCCGGGGACGTGCGGGCCGAGTCGGTCAAGCGGGTCGCCTCGGCCGTCGGCGAGGGCGCGATGGCCGTGTCGCTGGTGCACCGCTACCTGGAAGCCCAGTGAGCGCGAGAAGTGAGCCGGTTCTGCGAGCGAAGGAGTCCCTGTGACCATCGAGTCTGACCGGCTGACACCGGCGCAGTTGCGCACCCTGTTCCTGTTCGAGGCGCTCGACGACGGGCAACTCGCCTGGCTGGCCGAGCACGGCCGGGTCGAGCAGCGTGCCGGCGGCACCCTCGTGTACGGCGAAGGTGAGCCCGCGACCTGCTTTTTCGTGCTGGTGCGCGGGGCGGTGGCGTTGAGTCGCCTGGTGCGCGGCGACGACGTGGAGGTCAGCCGGACCGACCAGCGCGGGGTGTACGGCGGGGCCACTCAGGCGTACCTGGGTGACCAGGTCGAGCAGATCTACCGCAACAGCCTGCGGGCGGTGACCGACGCGGAGTTCTTCGTGCTGCCGGCGGAGGATTTCGCGTACGCCCTGCGGTCCTGGTTTCCGATGCCCATGCACCTGTTGGAGGGGCTGTTCTTCGGTATGCGGGACAGCCAGGCGATCGTCGGTGAGCGGGAGCGGTTGCTGGCCCTCGGTTCGCTCTCGGCGGGGCTGACCCACGAGCTGAACAACCCGGCCGCGGCGGCGGTGCGGGCCACGTCGGTGCTGCGGGACCGGGTGGCCGGGATGCGGCACAAGCTCGCCATGATCGCCGATGGGCGGCTCGACGGGAGCGCCCTGCACGGCCTGGTCGCGTTGCAGGAGGAGGCGGTCGCCCGGGTGGCCACCGCGCCGAAGTTGACCCCGATGGCCACGGCCGACGCCGAGGACACCCTCACCGACTGGCTGGAGGACCATGGCGTCGGCGGGGCCTGGGACCTGGCGCCGATCCTGGTCGGCGGTGGGCTCGACGCTGCCTGGTTGGCGCAGGTGAAGGCCGCGGTCGGTGCCGCGGACCTGGAGGCGGCGGTGCGCTGGCTCACCTACACCGTCGACACCGAGCTGCTGATGCGCGAGATCGGCGACGCTGTCACCCGGATCTCCGGGCTGGTGGACGCCGCCAAGCAGTATTCGCAGCTGGACCGCGCGCCGCACCGGGTGGTGGACGTGCACGACCTGCTCGACGCGACGCTGGTGATGTTCAAGGGCAAGATCCCCGCTGAGGTCACACTGGTCCGCGAGTACGACCGGAACCTCCCGCCGGTCCCGGCGTACGCGGCCGAGCTGAATCAGGTGTGGACCAACCTGATCGACAACGCGTTGGGCGCGATGGGGGAGAAGGGTGTGCTGACCGTCCGCACCGGACGGATCGGTGACCAGTTGGCGGTGGAGATCACCGACACCGGGCCGGGCATTCCGCCAGAGGTGCGTCCGCGCATCTTCGAGCCGTTCTTCACCACCAAGCCGGTCGGCGCGGGCACCGGTCTGGGGCTGGACATCTCGTACCGGATCGTGGTGCACAAACACCACGGCGACATCCGGGTGGAGACCGAGCCGGGCCGGACCACCTTCCGGGTCCTGCTGCCGATCACGGACGAGCCCCGCGACGCGCCGACTACCTAGAGACATTAGATGGTCGCGGGCAGTAGTCTCGGGCGGCGTTTGTGATCCCCGCCCGGAGGAGGGTCCGTGGAGTCGATGGCCCGCCAGCGCACCTCTGCTGAGGACGACGACCAGCCGATCGACCCGCCCGGCGACAGCTCGGTGCTGCCGGAGCTGGAGGACGCCGCCTGGATGCACCATGCGAGCACGTTCGCGCACACCAGCTTCTGGGCCGTGGCCCGGCGGCTGCCCCGGCTGGTTCGCGAGGCGGTGGCGCTGGCCTGGGCCACCAACCGGATGGACACTCTCGCCTCCATCGGCCTGAACGTCGCCGCTGGCGTGATGACCACGTTCGGCCTGCTCGCCACGACCTCCGTGCTGCGGGAGCTGTTCGCCGCCGGGCCCACCCCGGACCGGGTGCGAGCAGCCCTACCTGCGCTGATCGTGGCCGCGGCGGCGGTCTCCGCGCGCGGCGGCCTCACCATCGCGGCCGGTTGGGCCCAGGCCCGGCTGACCCCGCAGATCAACTACCAGGTGGAGCTACGGCTGTTCGAGGCCACCACCGCGGTCGACCTGGCGGCGTTCGACGACGCCGGGTTCGCCGAGGAGATGGACCGGGTACGCGATCGAGGGATGGGCGAGGCGGCGTGGATCGTCGACCACACCGTCAACCTGGTCACCGGTGTGGTCGGCATGCTCGCCACCGCGGTGGCGGTGACCGTCATCCAGCCACTGCTGCTGCCCTGCCTGTTGCTCGCGGCGGTGCCCCAGGCGATCACGGCGGTGCGGATGGCTCGCCGGGAGTATCTGGCGATGCTGGCTCGGATCACCCGCCGGCGGCGGATGTGGATGCTCGCCCACCTGATGGCCAACCGGCACACCGCCGCCGAGGTGCGCGCCTACCAGATGCGCGACTTCCTGCTCGCCGAGTACCGCGGCGTGATGGCCGTCGAGACCCGTGCCCAGTTACGGCTGGTCCGCTCGCAGACGGGCACCCGGGTGGCCGGTGCCTCAGTGGCAGGTCTGGCCACCTTCGGGGTGTACGCCGTGCTCGGCGGCCTGCTGCTGACCGGGATGGTCGCCCTCGCCGCCGCGGCGACCGCCCTGCTCGCCCTGCAGTCGGCCCGGACCAGCCTGGGCATCGCGGTCGTCGCCACGAACTCCCTATACGAGGACGCCCTCTACTACCAGGACTATCGCGACTTCCTGGCCCGCGCCCAGGGCCGGGTGCCCGTCGGCGGTGACCGGGTGGCCGACGGTGTCGACGTGATCGAGGTGGACGAGGTGAGCCTGCGCTACCCCGACACCGACGCACCGGCGGTGGACCGCGTCAGCCTCACCATCCGACGCGGTGAGTTGGTCGCGCTGGTCGGCGAGAACGGCTCCGGCAAGACGACCCTGGCCAAGCTGATCGCGGGGCTCTACCAGCCGACCGGCGGCACTATCCGTTGGGACGATGTCGACGCCGCCGAGTTGGACCCGCGCGCTCTCGGCGCCCAGGTGGCCGTGATGACCCAGGAGTGGTGGAAGTTCCCGTTCACCGCCGGGCAGAACATCCGCGTCGGGCGGCACGACCGCGCCCCGGACCGCCCCGGCCCCACCGTGCGGGAGGCGGCCAGCGCGGCCGCCGCGCACGACATGATCGTCGGCCTGCCGCACGGCTACGACACCCTGCTCGACAGGGAATTCAAGGACGGCCACGAGCTGTCCGGCGGGCAGTGGCAACGGCTGGTCGCCGCCCGGGGCCTCTACCGTGACACGGCCCTGCTGATCTGTGACGAACCGTCGGCGGCCCTGGACGCCCGCGCCGAACACGCCCTGTTCCAACACCTACGCCGCCACCCCGACCGGGCCGTCGTACTGATCACCCACCGGCTGGCCAACGTCCGCCACGCCGACCGGATCTTCGTGCTGGAACGGGGCCGACTCGTCCAGCACGGCAGTCACGACGAGCTCATGACCGCCGGTGGCCTCTACCGCGAGCCGTTCAACCTGCAGGCCAGCGGCTACCTGGCCGGCACCGACAATACCCACCCCCGCTGACCGCCAAGCGCCCTGCCCGCGCCGATCTTGCAGTTTCGGTCGACGATCTGCGCGGAATGCCCCTTATTTCGCGACAGCAAGTGCAAGATCGCGGAGAAGGGGGGCGGGCGTGATCGTGCACCGCTGGGCCAGGAGGGTGGGTGGTCAGGCGGCGAGGAAGTCGGCGAGCACCCGGGTGTGGGTGGAGAACGCCAGCTCGACCGGGTCGGTGAGCACCAGCCACTCGGTCGCCTCCTCGGTCGGCGCCGACGGTGGCAGGTCCTCGGCCGCCCGCTCGGGCAGCACTCCGAAGACCATCATCGTGCCGCCCGTCGGTGAGCCGTGCACCGCGAACAGGCGGGCGTCCCCGGCCGCCGCGATCAGGCCGGTCTCCTCCCGAAGCTCCCGCACGAGCGCGTCGGACCACTCCTCGCCGTACTCGATGAAGCCGCCGGGCAGCGCGAGCAGGCCGCGGGCGGGCTCGATGTCCCGGCGGACCACCACCACTCCCAGGCCCTCGGCGGTGCGGACCGGCAGCACCGCGACCGCCACCGGCAGTGGATTGCGCCAGACGGTCTCGCCGCAGACCGCGCAGACTCGCGGCCATCCGACGGCCGGCGGGTAGGCGGCGCCGCAGTAGGAGCAGTGCGAGTACGGCGTGCCGGTCATGCCGCAGCACGTTACTCCGGATCCCTGCTCAGGCTGCCGCGCCGCCGCCTCGCCGCGCGCTCAGGCCGCCGGGTCGCCGGTGTAGAAGGCGGTGGTGCGTTCGGCAGCGGCCTTCGCCTCGTCGGCGTCGGTGCCGGCGGCGATGCTCGCTTCGCACCACAGTTGACTGCTCAGCTCCATGGCCCGTCGTCCCTCGGCGGAGGCGGTCCACTCGGCGCCCTGTTCCGGCGTGATCCCGCTGCCGTCGGCGGCCAGGTGCGAGGCGAGGCCGAGCAGCCCGAGGTCCCACCCGACACCGACCGCGCCCGGCCCGAACTGGGCCCACCGGTCCTGGTCGACGTGCGCGATGTGGTCCAGGTCGAGGCGGGCCCGCTCGTCGCCGACCGGGGTGACCCGCACCTCGATCCAGCTCACCTCGCCGCCCATCTCCCAGGTGGCGGTGAAGCGGTGCGGCGGCTCGCAGCTCTCGACGGTGCCGTGGGCGTTGCCCTGGAGCTGGTACGTGCCTCCGAGCCGCAGGTCGCCGGAGATCGGCAGGAACCAGCGCGGGATGCGCTCGGCGCTGGTGCAGGCGTCCCACAGATCCTCGGCCGTCGCCTGGTAGGTCTGGCTGATCGTGGTGACCCGCGCCTCACCGGCTTCCAGGGTGCGGCTGCCGACCTTGCGCTGGACGGCGTTGATCTGCTCGGTGGCGTCGAACATCAGGTGTTCCTCTCGTCGGGTGGGTCGGCGGGGCCGCGCAGCCGACGCTCGCGTCGGCCCCGGGCCAGCTCGGTGGCGAGTGCCGCCAGGGGTGGGGTCCAGAATCGGCGGAAGTGCTCCAGCCAGCCGTCGACCTCGCGCAGTGGGCGTGGGTCGACCGCGTAGAGCCGCCGGGTGCCGTCCGGCCGCACGGTGGCGAAGCCGTTGTCGCGTAACACCTTGAGGTGCTGGGACACGGCGGGCTGGGAGATGCCGAACTCCTCGCGGATGACAGTGCTGACCGCGCCGGCGGTCTGCTCGCCGGCGGCGAGCAGTTCCAGGATGCGGCGCCGGACCGGATCGCCCAGCACGTCGAAGGCGTGCACGACGACAGTTGTATCACTGACGGCTTATTTAAGCCAAATCTGATACTCCGATGAGCTTGTCCAGCCGGATCGGCAGCTCCCGGATCCGTACGCCGGTCGCGTGATGCACCGCGTTGGCGACCGCCGCCGCGGCGCCGACGATGCCGATCTCGCCCATGCCCTTCACCCCGGCCGGGTTCAGCTCGTCGTCCCGCTCGTCCAGCCAGTACGCCTCGATCGACTCGACGTCGGCGCAGCCGGTGATGTGGTAGGTGGCCAGGTCGTGGTTGACCCAGTCGCCGTAGCGCTCGTCGAGCAGGCCCTCCTCGTGCAGCGCCATCGACAGCCCCATCGTCATGCCGCCGACGAGCTGACTGCGGGCAGTCGTCGGGTTCACCACCCGCCCCGCCGCGAACACCCCGAGCATCCGGTTCAGCCGTACCTCGCCGGTGTCCGCGTCGACCCGCACCTCGACGAACTGCGCCCCGTAGGCGTACCGGGGGAGCGCGGGCTGCTCACCCACCTCCTCGGTGGTGTCCGCCTCGGCGGTCACCTCGTCGGTCGGCGGCCCGCCGTCGCGCAGCTTCTCGCGCAGCGCCTGGGCCGCGCGTATCACCGCCCAGCTCCAGCTGGCGGTCCCCATCGAGCCGCCGGCCAGCGGTGCCGTCGGCAGCGCGGTGTCCCCGATGCGGATCTCCACCCGTTCCGGCGGCACTGCGAGGGCGTCGGCGGCCACCTGCCAGATCGCCGTCCGGGCGCCGGTGCCGATGTCGGTGGCGTTGATCTGGACCAGGAAGCTCCCGTCGGGCCGAGCGGTGGCCGTCGCCGAGGAAGGCCGGGCCCGGGCCGGGTAGCTCGATCCGGCCACCCCCGTCCCGATCAGCCACCGCCCCTCCCGCCGGGACCGGGGCGACGGATCACGGCCGGCCCAGCCGAACCGCTCTGCGCCCTCGCGCAGGCAGGCCACCAGGTTGCGACTGGTGAACGGGCGTCCCTGGTCGGGGTCGACAGCGGTGTCGTTGCGGATACGCAGCTCCACCGGGTCGATGCCGACGGCGATGGCCAGCTCGTCCACCGCGGACTCCAGGGCGTACGCGCCGGGGCACTCGCCCGGGGCGCGCATCCAGAACGGAGTGGGCACGTCGAGGCGGACCAGCCGGTGGGTGGTGCGGCGGTGCGGTGCGGCGTACATGCTGCGGGTGTAGACGGCGGTCTGCTCGGCGAACTCCCTGATGGTGGAGGTCTGACTGATCGCGTCGTGGCAGATGGCGGTGAGCCGCCCGTCGGTGTCGGCGGCGAGGCGGACCCGCTGGATGGTGGGGGTGCGGTAGCCGAGCGGCCCGAACAGTTGCTGGCGGGTCAACGCCAGCTTGACCGGGCGGTCCACGTGCCGGGCGGCGAGGGCGGCCAGCACCACCGACGCCTTGGCGTACCCCTTGCTGCCGAACCCGCCGCCGACGTGCTCGGCGACGACGCGGATCGACTCCGGCGGCAGCTCGAACAGCTCGGCGAGGGTGGCGCGTACCGGCGTCGCGCCCTGGGTGGAGTCGTGCACCAGGAGCCGACCGTCGTGCCACTGCGCGATGGTGGCGTGCGGTTCCATCGGGTTGTTGTGGTACGCCGGCGTGCGGTAGGTGACGTCCACCCGCACCGGGGCGGCCGCGTACCCGGCGTCGAAGTCGCCCTCGGCGGTGTCCGCCGGATAGCTGGGGTTCACCTGGTCCGGCTTGTACAGGCCGGGATGGTCGTCGGTGAGCACGGTGCTGTGCGGGCCGGTGTCGTAGTCGAGGCGGACCAGTCGGGCGCCCTCGCGGGCCGCCTCCAGACTGGTGGCCACCACCACCGCGACGTACTGCCCCCGGTAGTGCACAGTCGGCTCCTGCAACAACCGCAGCTCCGGCTGTGGGCCAGGGGCCATCCGGGGCGCGTTGCCGTGGTGCACCACGGCCAGCACGCCGGGCGAGGCCAACGCCTCGGTCGTGTCGATCCGGGTGATCCGGCCCCGCACCACTGTCGACGGCACCGCCCAGCCGTAGGTGACCCCGTCCACCGGGTACTCGACCGCGTAGCGGGCCGCGCCGGTGACCTTCGCCGGGCCCTCCAGCCGGGGGTACGCCCGGCCGACCGCCCCGGTGCTCACGACGACGCCAGTTCGGTGAGCGCCCGCACGGTGATGGCCCGGGTCAGCGGCAGCTTGAAGCCGTTGTGCCGTAACGGGCGCGCCTCGGCCAGCTCCACGTCGGCGGCGCGTGCCGCCAACTCGGGGCTGAACGGACGTCCGCGCAGCTCCGCTTCGGCCCGGTACGCCCGCCACGGCCGGTGCGCCACCGCCCCGAACGCCAGTCGCACGTCGCGGACCACGTCACCGTCGAGGTCCAGCACCGCGGCCACCGAGCCGGCGGCGAAGGCGAACGAGGCCCGGTCGCGCACCTTGAGGTACGTCGAGCGGCGCGCGGCTGGTAGGGGCGGCAGCCGCACGGCGGTGATCAGCGCGCCCCGGGCCACTGTGGTCTCCCGTTCCGGGTGGCTGCCGGGGGAGCGGTAGAAGTCGGCGATCGGAATGTCACGGGGGCCGTCGGCCTCGTGCACCTCCACCACCGTGTCGAGGGCGGCCAACGCGACCGCCAGGTCGGACGGGTGGGTGGCCACGCACTGCTCCGACCAGTCCAGCACCGCCAGGTCGCGGTTCTGGCCGTGCAGAGCGGCGCAACCGCTGCCCGGCTCCCGTTTGTTGCACGCCTTGCCGGTGTCCTGGAAGTAGACGCAGCGGGTGCGCTGCAACAGGTTTCCGCCGGTGGTGGCCATGTTGCGCAGCTGTCCGGAGGCGGCGGCGAGCAGGGCGCGGGCCAGTACCGGGTAGTCGCGGCGTACCGCCGGGTGGGCCGCGAGGTCGCTGTTGCGGACCGTCGCGCCGATCCGCAGCCCACCGTCGGGCAGTTCCTCGACGGTGTCGAGGGGAAGCCGGGTCACGTCCACCAGCACGTCGGGGCGCTGCACCCCGAGCTTCATGAGGTCCACCAGGTTGGTTCCGCCGCCCAGGTAGGCGGCCTGTGGTTCGGCCGCCAGCACGGCGACCGCCTCGGCCACGTCGGCGGGCCGGTGGTAGCGGAACGCCTTCACGAGGACGCCGCCGTCTCGCGTACGGCCGCCACGATGTGCGGGTACGCGGCGCACCGGCACAGGTTGCCGGCCATCCGCTCGCGGATCTCCGCGTCGGTCAGCTCGGCGGGCGTGTTCAGGTCGCCGGTGACCGCGCTGGGCCAACCCCGGGAGACCTCGTCGAGCATGCCCCGGGCGGAGCAGAGCTGCCCGGGAGTGCAGTAGCCGCACTGGAAGGCGTCGTGCGCGACGAAGGCGGCCTGCAGCGGGGACAGCTCGTCCGGCCCGGCCAGCCCTTCGACGGTCACCACCGAGCGGCCGTCCACGGTCACCGCGAAGACCAGGCAACTCTTCACCCGCCGGCCGTCGAGCAGCACGGTGCAGGAGCCGCACTGGCCGTGGTCGCAGCCCTTCTTCGCCCCGGTCAGGTCGAGGTGCTCGCGCAGCGTGTCGAGCAGTGTGGTGCGGTTGTCGAGGGTCACCTCACGGGACGCGCCGTTGACCTCGACCGTCACCCGGGACGAGTGGCGCTCGTCGATCGTCGTCGCGTTCTCTCCTCCGCCCTGCACCGGCCCAGACTAGCTTTGTCGGTATATGTCGGGGCGAATAACGCAGAGCCCCTCGCACGGGAGGTGACGACGGTGACCGCCGGACTGCTGCTCGCCGCCGGCGCCGGGCGGCGCTACGGCCGGCCGAAGGCGCTGGTCGAGCTGGACGGCGAGCCGCTGGTGCGGCGCGCGATCCGCCTGCTCGGCGACGGCGGCTGCGCACCCGTGCACGTGGTGCTCGGCGCGGGCGCCGACGAGATGCCCGACCTGCCCGGCGCGGTGCCGGTCCGGCACGATCGCTGGGCGGACGGGCTGGGCTCGTCGCTGCTGCGGGGTCTGGCCTCGCTGCCGGTCGACGTGCCGGCCGCCGTCGTGGTCCTCGTCGACCAGCCACTGCTCAGCCCGGTCGCGGTGCGGCGGGTGCGCGCGGCGTACGACGGCGGCGCCCTCGTCGCGGTCGCCACCTACGCCGGCCGACCCGGGCACCCGATCCTGCTGGCCCGGGAGACCTGGCCGCTGTTGAGCGGGTACGCCGTCGGCGACCGGGGCGCGCGCGACCTGCTGCGCGAGCGGCCGGACCTGGTGGCGGAGGTGCCCTGTGACGACGTCGGCTCCCCGGCCGACGTGGACACCCCGGCCGACCTGCGCCGACTCCGCCCGGTCAGCGACGGGTCAGCCAGCGGGGCAGACCCTCGCTGGTGATCGCGTGATAGGTGATCATGACGATGACGCCGATCAGGCCCAGCACCGGGCTGACGAACCAGCCGAGCAGACCGCTGAGCCCGTACAGGATCAGGCCGGTGACCGGTCGCAGCCGCTGCGTCCGTACGTACCCGGGGCTGACCCGACGCTGGAGCAGCGCCGGGTGGCGGTGCAGGTAGCCGAAGAACACCAGCCAGGGGGCCGACATCAGGGCCGCGGCCAGCGCGTACAGGGCGACAGCCGCGCGTTGGTCGTCGGTGTCGCCGTGGGTGAACGCGGACGCCAGCACCGCGGTGGGGAAGGGGATGATCACCGCGCCGAAGAGCACGCCGAGGTTGATCCAGCTCAGCGTGAGTGTGGTGCCGCGGATCAGCCGGAGCAGGGCGTGGTGGTTGAGCCAGAGCACCCCGATGTAGACGAAGGACACCACGAAGGCCAGGTAGGAGGCACCCTCGTCGAGCAGACCGGTCAGCAGCTCACCCTCGTGGTACTCGGGCACCCGCAACTCGATGACCAGCAGCGTGATGACGATGGCGAAGACACCGTCGCTGAAGGCAGTCATCCGGTCGATGGCGGACACTCGCCCTGTGGGATCGGGCTGCTCGACCTCGTCAGGTGCTGCGGACATTGCCGCAGGCTAGCCATTCGGCAACGCGGCTGGCGGTGGTTTCCTCCGATCGGAACGGAAACGGCCGCCCGGGGCCGAGACCCCGGGCGGCCGCTCGCACCGCCCCCGTTTCAGGCCACCGGCGTCGCGGTGCCGCTGGTGCGGGCGAGCCGCTGGTGCGCGCGGATCACCTCGGCGTAGCGCAGACCGCTGGCCTTCACCGTCCGGCGCTGGGTGGCGTAGTCGACGTGCACCAGCCCGAAGCGCTTGTCGTAGCCGTACGCCCACTCGAAGTTGTCCAGCAGCGACCAGACGAAGTAGCCGTCCAGGGGAACCCCTCGTGCCACCGCCGACGCGCACGCGGCCAGGTGCTGCTCCAGGTGGTCGGTGCGTTCCTTGTCCTCGACAGTGCCGTCCGGGGTGACCTCGTCCGGCCACGCCGAGCCGCTCTCGGTGACGATGATCCGGCCCGGCCGGTACTCCTCGTGCACGTCGACGAGCAGCCGCTCCAGGCCCGCCGGGTACATCTCCCAGCCCATCGCGGTCTCCACCGAGCCAGGCACCGGCACCTGCTTCGCGAACGGGGCCGGACCTGTCGGATCGTCGACCACCAGCTGACGGAAGTAGTAGTTCACCCCGAGGAAGTCAGTCGGCGTGGCGATCACCGCCAGGTCGTCGCCGCGTACCGGCGGCTCGACCCCGTAGGTGGCGATCATGTCGGCTGGGTAGCCGCGCCCGTGGATCGGGTCCAGCCACCACCGGTTGACGTGCCCGTCGGCCCGGCGGGCCGCCGCGACGTCCTCGGGTCGGTCGGTCGCCGCCTCGATCGGGCTGAGGTTGACGACCAGGCCCACCGAGGCCGGCCGGGCGGCGTTGGCGCGGATCGCCTGGGTGGCCAGGCCGTGCCCGAGCAGCACGTGGTGCGAGGCGTGCACGGCGCGGGTGAGGTCGCGCTCGCCGGGGGCCATGTTGCCCTCCAGATGCCCGATCCAGCACACGCAGAGCGGCTCGTTGACGGTGCACCAGTCGGCCACGCGGTCACCGAGGCGGCCGGCGACCACCGCCGCGTAGTCGGCGAACGCCTCGGCGGTGGCCCGCTCCGGCCAACCGCCGGAGTCCTGCAGAACCTGCGGCAGATCCCAGTGGTAGAGCGTGACGAACGGTCGGATCCCGTCGGTGAGCAGCGTGTCGACGAGCCGGTCGTAGAAGTCCAGCCCGGCGGCGTTGACCCGCCCGACGCCGTCGGGCATGACCCGGGGCCAGGCCACCGAGAAACGGTACGCGTCCACGCCGAGTCGGCGCAGCAGCGCCAGGTCCTCCGGCCACCGGTGGTAGTGGTCGCACGCCACCGCGCCGGTGTCGCCGTTGTCGACAGTGCCGGGGGTCGCCGAGAAGGTGTCCCAGATGGACGGTGCCCGGCCGTCGACGTCGACGGCCCCCTCGATCTGGTACGCCGCCGTGGCGACACCCCAGAGGAAGTCGGGTGGCAGCTTGGACAGGTCGGGCACGGGTCGGTTCTCCTCTGGGGTTGGATGACTCACTTGACCGCACCGGCGGTGAGGCCGGCGACGAAGTAGCGCTGCAGGGCCAGGAACCCGACGACGACCGGGATGCTGACCACCAGCGAGGCGGCCATGATCTGGTTCCAGTAGACGTTGAACTGGGTGGAGTAGCCCTGCAGGCCGACGGCCAGGGTGCGGCTGCCCTCGTCGGTCATCACCGACGCGAAGAGCACCTCACCCCACGCGGTCATGAACGCGTACACGGTGACCGCGACCACGCCGGGCACGGCGGCCGGCAGGATGACCTGGAACAGGGTGCGCAGCGGACCGGCGCCGTCGACCTGCGCCGCCTCGTCCAGACCCCGGGGGATCGAGTCGAAGTAGCCGACCAGCATCCAGATCGAGAACGGCAACGAGAAGGTCAGGTACGTGATGACCAGGCCGGTGCGACTGGCGTACAGCTCGATGCCGGTGGCGTTGCCCAGGTTGACGTAGATGAGGAACAGCGGCAGCAGGAACAGGATGCCGGGGAACATCTGCGTGGACAGCACGGTCACCGAGAAGACGCCGCGACCGCGGAACCGGTAGCGGCTCACCGCGAACGCGGCGAAGATGGCCACCGCCACCGAGCAGACCGCCGCGATGCTCGACACCACCAGGCTGTTCACCAGGTACCGGGCCAGCGGCACGGTGCTCCACATGTCGATGAACGGTTGCGGGGTGGGCCGGCTGGGCCACCAGGTGAAGCCGTTCTGCACGTCCTGCAACGGCTTGGCCGCCGAGGTGACCATGACGTAGAGCGGGATGACGACGAAGAGGGTGAGCAGGGTCAGCACGATGCGCCGGCCCCAGCGCTCGCCGGCGGTCTCACGCATGGTCGTCCCTCCGACGGTTGGTGATCAGCAGGTACGCGGCCGAGACGACCAGCAGGAACAGCAGCAGCGCCACCGACATCGCCGACCCGGAGCCGAAGTCCCAGGTCTTGAAGGAGCTGCGGTAGATGTGGATCGAGATCAGGTCGGCCTGCTCCGGCGCGGAGCCGCCGAACAGCACGAACGGGGTGTTGAAGTCGTTGAACGTCCACAGGAACAGCACCAGCAGCAGCACCAGGTTGACCGGCCGCAGCATCGGCAGGGTGACCGAGCGCAGTCGGCGCCAGAACCCGGCGCCGTCGATCGCGGCGGCCTCGTACAGCTCACCGGGCACGTTCTGCAACCCGGCCATCAGGCACAGGAACGCGAACGGCCAGTTACGCCAGACCGACACCACCAGCAGCGACCAGAAGCTGTTGTCGCCGATCAACCAGAACGGCCGTTCGTTCATCAGCCCGAGCTGGTCCACGAGCACGTGGTTGACCAGGCCGGTGTCGCGTTGCAGCAGGAAGCTCCAGGTGATCACGGCGGCGTAGACCGGCAGCGCGTACGGGGTGAGAAACAGCGCCCGCAGGATCGCGCGTCCACGGAACGGCCGTTGCAGGACGACCGCCGCCGAGATGCCGAGCAGCCAGGCGAACCCGACCGAGAGCAGGCTGTAGGCCAGGGTGACCCAGAACGAGTGCAGCAGTTCCTTGCCGGCGGCGCTGTTCAGGTCGAGCGTCGCCCGGTAGTTCTCCAGCCCGACGAAGGGCGCGGTGGACCAGTCGCGGATGTGGAACTGGGTCAGCTCCAGCAGGCTCATCCAGACCCCGACGACCATCGGGATCACGTGGATGGCGAGTTCCAGCACGACGGCCGGTGCGAGCAGCAGGTACGGCAGAAGTGAGCGGCGGGGGCCGCGGGGCCGGCGGGCCGGCTTCCGGGTCGGTGATCCGGCCCGGGATTCGCGTCGGTCGGCGTCCGGCGCGGTGGTGCTGGTTGCCATCAGGGTCCTCTCGGAGGCGGTGGCCGTGGTCGGGTTCAGCACCCGACCACGGCCACCGGTCACGCCTCGGTCAGCGCATCTTCTGCTGCGCGTCGGTCAGCTTGGCCTTCACCGAAGCCTCGGTGACCGGCTTGCCGCTGGCCGCGTCGGCGAACAACTCCTTCATCGCGGTGCCGACCAGGGTCTCGAAGGTGCTCTCATCGGGCACCTGCGGCAGCGGGGCCGCGGTCGTGACCAGGGTCTCCTGGATGGTCTTCTGCTCCGTCGCGCTGAACGCCGGGTCGGAGGCCGCGGTCTTCACCGCCGGCAGCGAGCCGTACGTCTTGTTGAGGAGCGTCTGCTCCTCGTCGCTGGTCATGAACTTGACGAAGCTCAGCGCGCCGTCCTTGTTCTTGGTGTGCTTGAAGACCGCCATGTTGATCCCGGCGACCATGCTGTTGACCTTCTTGCCGCCGGCCGGCGGGCTGGCCAGGAACGGCACCGGGGCCACGCCGTACGCGTCGGCGGGCATGTTCTGGGTCTTCAGGTTCGACCCGGCGGACTGCCACAGCAGCATGGCGGCCTTGCCGTTGGCGAAGTCGGAGACGGACTGGTTCTGCGCGTACTCGGCGTTGCTCGGGTTGGTGATCTTGTCGGCGGCCATGAAGTCGATGTACCGCTTGATCGCCGACACGTTCTGCGGGGTGTCGAAGGTCGGCTTGCCGGCCGAGTCGAACCACTCGCCGCCGTACTGCTGGCTGAAGGTGAACGCGTGGTGGGCGTTCTCCGACGGGTTGGCGCCCTCGATCGCCAGGCCCCACTTGCCGCCGGTGCTCAGCTTCTTGCCGTACTCGACGACCTGCTCCCAGGTGGTGGGCGGCGCGGTGATGCCGGCGTCGGCGAACGACTTCTTGTTGTAGTACAGGCTGTACGCCATGCTGTAGAGCGGCACGGCGGCCGGCGGCTTGCCCGGGGCGCCGGCTGCGGCGAGCGCGGCGGGCACGATGCGGTCCTTGCCCCCGACGGCCTGCAGGGTGGCGTCGTCGAACTCGACCAGCGCGCCGGTGGCCTGCAACGACGCCGACCAGGTGTTGCCGATGTTGACCACGTCCGGGCCCTTGCCGGAGGCGGCGGCGGCCAGCAGGCGGTTGAGCAGATCCGACCAGGGGACCACCTCGACGGTGACCTTGATCCCGGTCTGCTTCTCGAACTTGTCCAACTCCGGCTGGAGGATGGTCTTGTCGGCCTCCAGGCTGGCGCCCTGGTTGCTGGCCCAGTAGGTGAGCGTCTTGGGTGATGCGGCGGAGTCGTCGCCGGAGCCTCCGCAGGCGGTCAGCGATGCGGCCGCCAGTACGGCGGCGGTGAATATCCCGAGGTGTCGTCTCGACACGGGTCAGCCCTTCCGGTGCGTGGTGGGGGTCCGCCGGCCTTCGTCACCGATAGGGGTCGGGTGACGGTGGCCGGCTGCGGACAGGGTTCGGGGGTGCGCCGTCGGGGTCCGTCGGCGTTTCCCGGGAGTTACATCACGGCTTAATTTATGTCGTCATTAAAGTTGCTGGCTGGTGGGTCGTCAAGCACGAGGCGGTTACAGTCGCCTCGAACGGCCGACGGGAACGAGGTGACGAGTGGAGCTGGCGCGTGCCACCAACCGCAGCGTGCGGTTGCGCAACCGGTCCGCCCTGCTGACCAAGCTCTTCCTGGACGGCCTGCTCACCCGGCAGGACCTGGTGCGCAGCACCGGGCTGAGCCAACCCGCGGTCAGCAACGTGGTCGCCGACATGATCGACGAAGGGCTGGTAGCCGAGGCCGGCGCCGCCGAGTCCGACGGCGGCCGGCCCAGCATGCTGCTGCGGATCGCGCCCCGCTTCGCCTTCGTCATCGGCGTGGACGTCGGCGAGACCCGGGTCCGGGTGGAGCTGTTCGACTTCGCGATGACCCTGCTGGCCAGCATCGAGTACCCGCTCGACCCGGCCCGTACCGAGCCCGACCTGGTGGCCGGGCACGTGCTGGCCGGCATCGACGCGGTCACCGGCCGGGCCGGGGTGACCCCCGGCGACGTGCTCGGCGTCGGCATCGGCGTCTCCGGCGTGGTCGAGCAGGGCGCCGAGGCCGTCGTGCACGCCCAGGCCCTCGGCTGGGACCGGGTGCCGCTGGAGCGTCTGATCGGGGCCGGCACCGACCTGCCGCTGCACATCGACAACGGCGCGAAGACCCTGGGCCAGGCCGAGATGTGGTTCGGTGCCGGCCGGGGCGCCCGGCACGCCGTCTTCGCACTGGTCGGCTCCGGTGTCGGCGCGTCGGTGGTGACCAACGGCGCCACCTACCGGGGCGCGTCCAGCAGCGCGGGGGAGTGGGGGCACACCACCCTGGTGTACGGCGGCCGGGTCTGCCGGTGCGGTGCGCGCGGTTGCCTGGAGGCGTACGTGGGGGCGGAGGCGATCATCGACCGCTACCGGGAGGCACGCCGGGGTCGACAGGTCCCGGGCGAGGACGAGGAGTCCCAGATCGCCGCGCTGGTCGCCGCCGCCGAGACCTCGGCCACCGCCCGACGGGTCCTGGAGGACACCGCGGGTTACCTCGGTGCCGGGGTGGCGAACCTGATCAACCTGTTCAACCCGGAGCGCGTGGTGCTCGGCGGCTGGGCGGCGATGGCGCTCGGCGACCTGCTGCCGGCCGTGCGGGAGGCTGCCGGTCGGCAGGCGCTGCGCCAGCCGTACGAGCAGGCGTCGATCGAGCTGTGCCGGCTCGGGGTGGACGCGGTGGCGTTGGGCGCGGCAACTCTCCCGATCGCCCGCTTCCTCACCGAGGGTGGCGTCCGACGCTGACGGGGCACGACTCCGCAGGCCGGCGGCAAATTACCCAAAAAGAATCCTCGGGATAAATAACGAAGTTATAGATCGATGTCTTGACGCCGCCGCAATCTCGCCGCAACACTCCTACGAGAGCGCTCTCCTCCCCGCGGCACCGCGTCGGCGGCACCATCCACGGCGTCACGGGCGAGTCCGATCCCATCCGTGCGGCAACCCGTAACCCCCTATCGACAGGCGATGTCATGACATCTCGTGCTACATCCGTACGCCCGCGTCCCCGGGTCGTGCGCCACCTGCTCGTCGGGCTCACCGTGGCCCTGGTCGCGGCGCTCACGCCGACCGGAGCCACCGCCCCCGCGCAGGCCGCCCCCGTCCTGCTGTCCCAGGGCCGTACGGCCACCGCCTCGTCCACCGAGAACGGCGGAACCCCCGCCGCCGCCGCTGTCGACGGCAACACCGGCACCCGCTGGTCCAGCGCGTTCAGCGACCCGCAGTGGCTCCAGGTCGACCTCGGCGCCCGCGCCACCATCACCCAGGTCAACCTGCTCTGGGAGGGCGCCTACGGTCGGGCCTTCCAGATCCAGACCTCCGACAACGGGTCCACCTGGACCACGATCTACTCGACCACCACCAGCACCGGCGGCACCCAGAACCTCACCGTCTCCGGCGCCGGCCGCTACGTCCGCATGTACGGCACCACCCGGGGTACCGGCTACGGCTACTCGCTCTGGGAGTTCCAGGTCTACGGCGAGAGCGGCGGCACCAACGAGCCCCCGGTGACGCCCACCGACCCGTACAACCCGAACCTCGGGTCGAACACGTTCGTCTTCGACCCGAGCACCCCGACGTCGACCATCCAGAGTCGACTGAACACCCTCTTCACCCAGCAGGAGACCAACCAGTTCGGCCCGCAGCGCTACGCGGTGCTGTTCAAGCCCGGCACCTACACCGCCGACGTCAACCTCGGCTTCTTCACCCAGGTCGCCGGCCTCGGCATGAGCCCCGACGACGTCAACCTCAACGGCCACGTGCGTACCGAGGCGTTCTGGTTCGGCGGCAACGC
This sequence comes from Micromonospora sp. NPDC050795, assembly GCF_044456785.1. Classification (NCBI taxonomy): domain Bacteria; kingdom Bacillati; phylum Actinomycetota; class Actinomycetes; order Micromonosporales; family Micromonosporaceae; genus Micromonospora; species Micromonospora sp. NPDC050795. Next base: position 46,956 of record NZ_JBITGE010000037.1, read on the forward strand.
CACCCAGAACTTCTGGCGGGCCGCCGAGAACCTGTCGGTCACCCTGCCCGCCGGGCAGACCGTGGAGCGCTGGGCGGTGTCCCAGGCGGCGCCGTACCGGCGGATGCACCTGCGCGGCGCGCAGAACCAGATCCAACTCTGGAACGGCGGCGACGGCTGGTCCAGCGGCGGTCTGCTGGCCGACACCCGCATCGACGGCCTCGTCGTCTCCGGCTCGCAGCAGCAGTGGTACTCCCGCAACAGCGAGTTCGGCAACGGCTGGACCGGCTCGGTGTGGAACATGGTCTTCCAGGGCGTCAACGGCGCTCCCGCGCCGAGCTTCCCCAACCCGTCGCACACGGTGATCCCGCAGACCCCGCAGGTACGGGAGAAGCCGTTCCTGTACGTGACCGGAAGCGGTGAGTACCGGGTCTTCGTGCCCGCGCTGCGCACCAACTCCACGGGCACCAGCTGGTACAACAAGACCCCGGCCGGCTCGTCCCTGTCGCTGTCGCAGTTCTTCGTCGTCCAGCCCGGCACCAGCGCCGCCACCATCAACACCGCCCTCGCCCAGGGCAAGCACCTGCTCTTCACCCCGGGCGTGCACCGGATCACCGAGCCGATCCAGGTCAACCGGGCCGACACGGTGATCCTCGGCCTCGGCCTGGCCACCATCCAGGCCGACAACGGCACGGTGGGCATGCGGGTGGCCGATGTGGACGGCGTGAAGGTGGCCGGCATCATGTTCGAGGCCGGCACCACGAACTCGCCGGTGCTGATGGAGGTCGGGCCGTCCGGCTCGTCCGCGAGCCACGCCTCGAACCCGACCTCGCTGCACGACGTGTTCTTCCGCATCGGCGGACCGCACGTCGGCAGGGCCACCAACACGCTGACGGTCAACAGCGACAACGTGATCGGCGACCACATGTGGCTGTGGCGGGCCGACCACGCCGCCAGCGGCGTACCGACCGGGTGGACGTTGAACACCGCCGACACCGGGCTCACCGTCAACGGCGACAACGTCACCATGTACGGCCTCTTCGTCGAGCACTACCAGAAGTACCAGACCATCTGGAACGGCAACGGCGGGCGGACGTACTTCTACCAGAACGAGCTGCCCTACGACGTGCCGAACCAGGCGGCCTGGATGAACGGGTCGACCCGGGGTTACGCCGCGTACAAGGTCGCCGATTCGGTGACCAGTCACCAGGCGTACGGGCTGGGGAGCTACAGCTACTTCAACGTCAACCCGGCGGTGGTCGAGGAGCGGTCCTTCGAGGTGCCCGTCAACTCGAACGTGCGCTTCACCAACATGGTGACCGTCTCGCTCGGTGGCGTCGGCACCATCAATCGTGTGATCAACAACGCCGGTGGCACCGCGAACGCGGCCAACCAGACGGTGTACCTGACCACCTACCCCTGACCGGGGCGCCCGCGCCGGCCCGGTCCGCTGTGACCGGGTCGGTCGGGTGGCACCCAGGGCCGTGGCCGGCCCGGTCCCGCCGAGACCGGGCCGGCCGCGGTCGTGCCGAGTTCAGGCCGCCAGCACCTCGGCCGCCGCCCGTTCACCGGCGCGCACCGCGCCCTCCAGATAGCCACTCCAGCGGGTGGCCGTCTCGGTGCCCGCCCAGTACACCCGCCCCACCGGCGTCCGCAGGTGCGGGCCGTACGTCCGCCAGGTGCCCGGGGTGAGCGCACCGGAGAAGCAGCCCCTGGTCCACTCGTCGGCGGACCAGTCGTACTCGACCAGATCCACCGGGTCCTCGGCTCGTGGCCCGACCACGTTGGCGAACGCTTCCAGCAGGCATCGCCGACGCCCCGCGGGGGACATGCCGCGCAGCGTGGCGGCGTCGGTGGAGTAGCTGAACCCGGTCAGCACCCCGATCGGTGAGGTCGGGGTGGAGTTGTCGACCGTCTCGGTGAGCGGACCGGCGCTGGTGGTGGCCACCCCGGAGCACCCGTCTGCACGCCAGAACGGCTCCGGGTAGACGGCGTGCACCTTCAGTGCCGAACCCATCGGCATGCGCTGGGTGAGCCCGTCACGCAGCGGGGGCAACGGCGGGTCGTACCGGATCCGGCCGGCCAGCGCCGGGGCCAGCGCGACCACCACGGCGTCGCCGTCGACGCGCCCGGTGTCGGTCCACGCCGTCGCGCCGTCGACTGTCTGTTGGATGGCCCGCACCGGCGCGGCCAGCGTGAGCGCGCCCGGCGGTAGAGCGGTGGCCATCCGTTCGGCCAGCGCCGGCGGCCCGCCCACGATCCGGTCCTGCTGTGCCCCGCCGGCCATTCCCAGCAACGGTCCGGTCCCGCCGGCACTGCGCAGGTAGAACAGCAGGTGCAACAGGGACAGCTCGTCCGCGCCGGTGGCGAGCAGCCCGCCGGCGAGCACCCGCCCCAGGTAGTCGGCGGTCCCGTCGTCCCCGGCCGAGGCGGCGAGCCACCCGCCGAGGGTCGTCCGGTCCCACAGTGCGGCCTCCGGCGTCGCCCAGGGTTCGGCCGGGTCCAGTCGTGCGGCGTACTCGTCGAGCAGGCCCAGCACCCGGCCCACCTGCGCCGGCGGCTCGGCCCGGCGGGCACCGGCCCAGAGAACTGTGGGCGCGCCGGTCGAAGCCGAGGCGAAGGTGCCCAGCCCGTGCTCGGCGACCAGCGCGTACATCCGGTCCTGGGTCGGACCGATCCACTGCGCGCCCAGGTCGAGTTGCGTGAGCTCCGGCAGCCACCGGGTCAGCACCCGACCCCCCACCCGGTCGCGGGCCTCCAACAACCGCACCTGGGCCCCGGCACGGGCGAGCGCCAGCGCGGCGGCGAGCCCGGAGAAGCCGGCGCCGACCACGACCACCCGCAAGCCGTCGGTCACACCGGGGTCTACCCAGAACCGTCGCAGGCATGGCTACCGGCTCCGGTCGCGGCACCGGCGGACCAACCCCCTGTCCTTCATCCTTTGCTCTGCACCCGCGGGCGCGCCACCCGCGGGCGCGCCACCCGCGGGCGCGCCACCCGCGGGCGCGCCACCCGGGCCTGGGCGCTGTCGCGTCGGCGGGTGCAGAGCAAAGGGCACGCCAACACCGGAACCAGGTTGGCCGCCGAGAACTTTCTGCCGGCCTGTCGATTCGGGCGGCGGCCGATCGTGTGGAGGATGAGAGGTCGGCGACGGGCCGGCCGTCCGTGAGGAGGAACCATGGCGCGCTACCTGCTCAGCATCCACCAGCCGCAGGGTGAGCTGCCGCCGGAGCCGGAGTTCCTGGCCGGGGTGATGCGTCAGCTCGGCGAACTGCGCGACGAGTTGGCGTCCACCGGGTCGTGGGTCTTCGGGCAGGGCCTGCACGGCCCGGAGACCGCCACCGTGCTGCGGCCCCGCGACGGCGAGGTGCTCATCACCGACGGACCGTTCATGGAGGGCAAGGAGTACCTGGGCGGCATCACCATCATCGACGTGCCGGATCTGGACGCCGCCCTGGACTGGGGTCGCCGCTACGCGCTGGCCACCACCCTGCCGATCGAGGTGCGCCCCTTCCACGGCGGGGCCGGCGACTGACCGTGCCCGACGTGGAGGCGGTGTTCCGCGCCGAGTACGGCCGTGCGGTCGCCGTCCTGGTCCGCCTCCTCGGCGACATCGACCTCGCCGAGGAGGCAGTCCAGGAGGCCTTCGTCATCGCGGTGCGGCGCTGGCCGCGCAGCGGCCCGCCGCCCAGCCCGGCCGGTTGGATCATCACCACCGCCCGCAACCGGGCCATCGACCGGCTGCGGCGGGAGGCGTCCCGGGCCGACCGGCACGCCCAGGCGGCCCTCCTGTACGCCGCCGACCCACCCCTTGAGGAGGGACCGGTGCGCGACGACCGGTTACGTCTGATCTTCACCTGTTGCCATCCGGCGCTCGCCCCGAGCACACGAGTCGGGCTCACCCTGCGGCTGCTCGGTGGCCTGAGCACCGCCGAGATCGCCCGAGCCTTCCTGGTGCCGGAGCCGACGATGGCGCAGCGACTGGTCCGCGCCAAATCGAAGATCCGCAACGCCGGGATCCCGTACCGGGTGCCCCGCGACGCCGACCTGCCCGACCGGCTGCACGGCGTCCTCGCGGTGCTCTACCTGATCTTCAACGAGGGGTACACGGCCAGCGCCGGCCCGCACCTGGTCCGCGCCGAGCTGTGCGCCGAGGCGATCCGGTTGACCAGGCTGCTGGTGGAGCTGATGCCGGACGAAGCGGAGGCGCTCGGCCTGCTCGCCCTGATGCTCCTGACCGAAGCCCGCCGGGCGGCGCGGACCACCGCCGTCGGCGACCTGGTGCCGCTGGCCGAGCAGGACCGGCGCCGGTGGGACACCACCCTGATCGCCGAAGGCCAGGCGCTGGTCCGTCGCTGCCTGCGCCGCGACCGGCCCGGCCCGTACCAGATCCAGGCCGCGATCGCCGCCGTGCACAGCGTCGCGCGGGGCACCGCCGACACCGACTGGGCCCAGATCCTTGCGCTGTACGACCAACTGAGGGTGGTCGCCCCCAGCCCGGTGGTGGCGCTGAACCGAGCCGTCGCGCTCGCCGAGGTGGCCGGTGCGGCGGCGGCGCTGACCGAGGTGGACCGCCTCGACCTGGTCGGCTTCCACGTCTACCACGTGGTCCGCGCCGACCTGCTGGCCCGGCTCGGTCGGGGCCGGGACGCCGTCGAGGCGTACCGGACGGGCATCGCTCTGACCGACAACGCGGCCGAACGGGCCTTTCTCACCGCACGCGCGACGGCCCTGGCAACGCCCTGAGGGCGCGTTTGCCGCAGGGGCGGCCGGGAACCCGAGACACCGCCGCAGCAGGGGATGGGAGGGGCCATGGCGTACCGCCCGACCGCCGTCGAAACCGTGCCCGACCTGTCCACCCTCACGCTCGGCGTGGAGGAGGAGTTCCTGCTGCTCGACCCGGACAGCGGCCGGAACCTGCCGGTGGCCGACCAGGTGCTCGCCGCGCTGCGCGGCCCCGCCCGGGAGCAGAGCCGCCAGGAGTTCCGGCACAGCATGGTGGAGATGGTCACCCCGGTCTGCGCCGACCTCACCGAACTGCGCGCGCACCTGGTGACGTTGCGCCGCTCCGCCGCCGACGCGGCCACGGCGGCCGGGGCTCGGCTGGTGGCGGTCGGTGCCACCCCGGTGGCCGAGCCGCACCGGACGGTCCCCGACGAACCGCGCTACCACGCGATGTCACGCCGGTACGGGCCGGTGGCGCACGACCCGGCGGTGTGCGGCTGCCACGTGCACGTCGGGCTGCCCGACCGGGAACTGGCCGTGCAGGTCTGCAACCACCTGCGGGTGTGGCTGCCGGTGGTGCAGGCGATCACCACCAACTCGCCGCTGCACGACGGGTACGACACCGGGCACGCCAGTTGGCGCTCGATGCAGTTGGAACGCTGGCCCAGCATCGGACCGACGCCGTACTTCGACTCCGGCGCCGACTACGACAGCACCGTCGACGAGCTGATCGCCGCCGGGATCATGCTCGACGCGGCGATGGTCTACTGGTACGCCCGGCCGTCGTCGGCCTACCCGACGGTGGAGGTGCGGGTCGGTGACGTCTGCACCGAGGTCGACGACGCGGTGCTGGTCGCCGCGCTGGTCCGATCCCTCGTCGCCACCCTCGCCGACGACGTACGCGCCGGGGTGGACGCGCCGAACGTCCGGGACTGCCTGGTCGCCGCGGCGCACTGGCGGGCCGCCCACGACGGTCTCGACGGCGAGCTGATCGACCTGCGTGCCGGCGGTACCCGGCCCGCCTGGGCGCTCGTCGACGAGATGATGGCGGTGATCGCCCCGGCCCTGCTGCGCCACGGCGACCTCGGGTACGTGTTGGCGCAGCTCGCCCGGCTGCGTCGCGACGGCACCGGGGCCGCCCGGCAGCGGCGGGTGCTGGAGCGCGCCGGGGACCTGCGCGGGGTCCTCGACGACCTGATCGCCCGCACCGCCGCCAGCTGAGCGCCCGTCCGTCACCGCCCACCGGGGTCAGCGGATGTCGTGGGTCTGGAGCCACAGCTCCAGCAGGCCGAGTTGCCACAGCTTGTTGCTGCCGGCCGCGGCCTCCGCCCGGTCCGGCTCGGCCAGCAGATGTGCCACGTACTCCGGGCGGAAGAGCCCGCGCTCGCGCGCGGCCGGCGCCTGCAATGCCCCGGCGACCAGCTCGCGCACCGGGCCGTCCACGTTGCGCAGCGCCGGCACCGGGAAGTAGCCCTTGGGCCTGTCGATCACCTCGGCCGGCAGCACCTCCCGGGCGACCTCCTTGAGCACGCCCTTGCCACCCTGGCCGACCTTGTGCTCCGGCGGGCAGTGCGCGGCCAGGGTGACCAGGTCCTGGTCGAGGAAGGGTGTGCGCACCTCCAGACCCCACGCCATGCTCATGCTGTCCACCCGCTTGACCGGGTCGTCGGGGAGCATCAGGTGGGTGTCCAGGCGCAACACGGCGTCCAGCGCGGTCTGCGCACCGGGCGCGGCGAGGTGCCCCGTGAGCAGGTCCCGGCTGGCGTCGTGCTCCAGCGCGTACGCCGGGCCGACGATGCGGCGCAGCTCGTCGTGGTCGCGGTCGAAGAACGCGGCCGCGAACGTCTCGGCGGCACCGTGCCGGGGTGCCTCGACCAGTGGCTGGTGGTAGCCGTAGCCGGCGAACACCTCGTCGGCGCCCTGCCCCGACTGGGCCACCTTCACGTGCTGCGCCACCTGCTCGGAGAGCAGGTGGAAGGCGACCACGTCGTGGCTGCCCATCGGCTCGGTCATCGCCAGCACGGCCCGTTGGACGGCGGGCACCAGGTCGTCGTCGGCCAGTCGGATCCGATGGTGGTCGGTGTCGTACGCGCGGGCCACCAGGTCGGAGTAGTGGAACTCGTCGCCGGACTCGCCGTCGCGGCTGTCGAAGCCGATGCTGAACGTCCGCAGGTGTTGCTGGCCGGCCTCGGCGAGCAGCGCCACGATGAGGCTGGAGTCCAGTCCGCCGGAGAGAAGCACCCCCACCGGCACGTCGGCGACCAGCCGTCGGCGTACCGCCGTGCGCAGCGCGTCGCCGATCGCGGCCCGCCAGTCGGCGGCGTCCATCCCCGCGTCGGCGGGCTCCCGCAGGTAGTCGGGTCGCCAGTAGACCTCCTCGCGGCTGGTCCCGTCGGCCTCGATCACCCGCAGGGTGGCCGGGGGGAGCTTGCGCACGCCACGCAGCACCGTCCGCGGAGCGGGCACGATGGAGTGCCAGGACAGGTAGTGGTGCAGCGCCACCGGGTCGATGCCGGTGTCGACGTCGCCGGCGGCCAGCACCGCGGGCAGGGTGGAGGCGAACCGCAGCCGGCCCGGTGTCTCGGCGAGGTAGAGCGGTTTGATGCCGAGCCGGTCGCGGGCCAGGATCAGCCGCCGCCGGACCCGGTCGACCAGCCCGATCGCGAACATGCCGACAAGGTGGTCGACGAAACGCTCACCCCAGTGGGCGTACGCCACCAGGATCACCTCGGTGTCGCTGGTGGAGTGGAAGGCGTACCCGGCCCGGCGCAGCTCCTCGCGCAGCTCCGGGTAGTTGTAGACACAGCCGTTGAAGACCAGCGCCAGGCCCAGGTCGTCGCGGACCATCGGCTGCCCGCCCGCGTCGGACAGGTCGATGATGGTCAGTCGACGGTGCCCGAGGGTCACCCAGCCCTCGGCGAACAGGCCCTCGTCGTCCGGCCCGCGTGAGCGCATCGCCTCGGTCATCCGGCTGACCGCCGCCGCGTCGGGCGAGCGACCGTCGAATCGCGCCTCCCCGCTGATCCCGCACATCAGCCGGGCCTCCCGTCGCCTCGCCCCCGACCGGTGCGGCCGGTCCCGCCGACCGGACGGGGGCCGCTGGCTACCCGTGAGCGCGGGGGGTAAACCCGTCAGCCGCGCAGGGTACGCAGGATGCGGGCCAGTTCGGCGCGGTCGGTGTCGTCGAGGTGGCCGAAGAAGCGGTCCGCCTCGGCCCGACGCGCGGCCCGGATGGCGGTGCTGACCCGGTCGCCCTCCTCGGTGAGCGCGACCAGGGTCGCCCGGCGGTCGGCCGGGTCGGGCCGGCGTTCGACCAGCCCTCGGGTCTGGAGGTCGTCGACGACCTCGGTCGCCGAGCGGGGCGCGATGCGCAGGTGTTCGGCGAGGGTGCCGGGGCGCACCTCGCCGTGCCGGGCCAGCACGCCGAGGGCCCGGGACTGGCTGGGGGTGACGTCCCAGGGCACCAGTGAGTCCCGGGTCTGCCGACGCAGACGGGACGCCACCGCCCAGAACGTCTCCGCCAGGCTCTCGTCGTCGGCGCTGTCGACGGTGTGCTCGGTCACCGGAATACGGTAGCAGGAGACGTGGTTGCTACCTCATGATGAGGTAACCTCAGCAATATCGCCGACGAAGGGTAGTGCCCCCTTGGAACCCACCCCGATGGGCCGCGACCGCGGCCACCGCACCCTCAGCGCCGAAGAGAAGACGCAGGCCCGTCAGGTGTCGCTGCGCCGCATCGGCCGCCTGTTCACCCCCCACCGACCCGCGCTGGCCGCCGTCATCGCGATCATCGTGGTCTCCTCGATCATCGCGATGGCCACCCCGTTCCTGCTGCGGGCCGTGATCGACCGGGCCCTGCCGCAGGGCGACGTGACGCTGCTGGTCTGGCTGGTCGTCGGCATGGTCGCCGTCGCGGCGGTGACCTCCGCCCTCGGCGTCGTGCAGACCTGGATCTCCACCCAGGTCGGCCAACGGGTCATGCACCGGCTGCGCACCGACGTCTTCAGCCACCTCCAGCGCCAGTCACTGGGCTTCTTCACCCGAACCCGTACCGGCGAGGTGCAGTCCCGGATCACCAACGACATCGGCGGCATGCAGTCGGTGGTCACCTCCACCGCCACCGCCGTCGCCGCCAACCTCACCACTGTGGTCGCCACCACCGTCGCCATGGTCGCGCTCTCCTGGCAGCTCTCCCTGGTCTCGCTCGTGGTGCTGCCGCCGGCCATCTGGCTGACCCGTCGGGTCGCCCGGATGCGCCGCGAGATCACCGCCCAACGGCAACGCGAACTCGCCGACCTCAACGTCACAGTGGAGGAAGGGCTCTCGATCAGTGGCGTACAGCTGGCCAAGACCCTCGGCACCGGCCCGGCGCTGATCGACCGGTTCACCGCCTCCTCGGCCCGACTGGTCGACCTGGAGCTGCGCAGTGAGCTGGCCGGCCGCTGGCGAATGGCCTCGATGAGCATCATCTTCGCCGCCGTACCGGCGGTCATCTACCTCGCCGCCGGGCTGCCCGGCACCGCCGGCACGCTGAGCATCGGCACCCTGGTCGCCTTCACGGCCCTGCAGGGCGGCCTGTTCCGGCCGTTGATGGGCCTGCTCAACGTGGGTGTCTCGCTCACCGCCTCGCTGGCGCTCTTCGCCCGGATCTTCGAATACCTGGACCTACCGGTCGACGTGGCCGACCCCACCGAGCCGGTCCGCCTCGACCCCGCCCGGGTGCGCGGCCACCTGCGCCTGGAGGACGTCACCTTCGGCTACCCGGGCAGCGACACCGCCGCCCTCGCCGGGATCACCCTCGACGTGCCCGCCGGCACCAGCCTCGCCCTGGTCGGCGAGACCGGCTCCGGTAAGAGCACCCTCGCCGGGCTGGTCAGCCGGCTGCACGACCCGACCGCCGGCCGGCTCACCGTCGACGGCGTCGACCTGCGCGACCTGCGCCTGGCCGACCTGGCCGCGATCGTCGGCGTGGTCAGCCAGGAGACGTACCTGCTGCACACCACAGTCCGGGAGAACCTGCGCTACGCCCGCCCGGAGGCCACCGACACCGAGATCGAGGACGCCGCCCGCGCCGCCCAGATCCACGACCTGATCGCCGGGCTGCCCGACGGGTACGACACCATGGTCGGCTCACGTGGGCACCGGTTCTCCGGCGGTGAGAAGCAGCGCCTGGCCATCGCCCGGACGCTGCTGCGCGACCCGCGCATCCTGGTCCTCGACGAGGCCACCAGCGCGCTGGACACCGAGACCGAACGCGCCGTACAGCGGGCCTTCGACGTGCTCGCCCAGGGGCGCACCACGATCACCATCGCGCACCGGCTCTCCACCGTGCGCGACGCCGACCAGATCGCGGTGCTCGACCACGGTCGGATCGTCGAGGCCGGCACTCACGACAGCCTGCTGGACCGCAACGGCCGCTACGCAACGTTGGCGGCCTGAACGCCGAATCACAACCGTCTCGAAACAGTCTCGGAACTGTCTCGGAACTGTCTCGTTATTGCGTGGTCAGGTGGCGGTAGACGGTGGCCCGCGAGACACCCAGCTCGGCGGCGATGGCGTCCACCGAGTGGGTGCCCGCCGCGTGCATCCGTCGGGCCGCCTCGACCTGCTCCCGGCCCAGCGCGGGCGGCCGCCCCGGACGCCGACGGCTCGCCGCCCCGCCGGCCGCGCCCGCAGGCATCGCCGGGGCCGCGCTCCCGAGGGTCACGTCTGAGTGCGGCTCGGCGGAGCCTGTGTGTGGCCTGGCGGCGGCACCTGCGTGTGGCCTGGCGGTGGAGGCCGTGCGTGGCCTGGCTGCGGCGTCTGCTGATGGCCCGGTCGAGGCGTCCGTGTGCGGCTCGGCGGCGGGGTCCGCAGACAGCGGGGCCAGCAGTCGGCGTGCGCCGTCGAGCATGTCGGCGCGCAGCACCTCGTCGGGCACGTCGGTGAAGAAGACGACCGGATCGCTGCACGCGCCCACCGCCTGCACCGCGAGGACCCGCTCGCGGCGCCCCGCGTTCGGTCCGGCGATGAGGTCGTTGGCCCGCATCGCGACCTCCATCAGACGGTGGTAGGTGTCGCCCCGACCGACCAGCGCGATGTCGTGGAAGAGCATGCCGAGCGGCCGGCGGTGGGCGAGCATGATGTCCAGCCAGCCCTCCAGCACCGTCCACCGGGCCCGCTCGGTGGGCTGTGTCTGAGCCGAGTCGAGCAGCGCCTCCAGGTCCGCCACCAACGGCTCGACCAGTGCCGCGAGCAGATGCTCCTTGGCCGGGAAGTGGTACAGGATCGCGGTCTTGGTGAGCCGCAGCCGCTCGCCGATCTGGCGCAGCGAGGTGCGCTGGTAGCCGTGTTCGGCGAACAGGTCGAGCGCGGCGCGCAGGATCCGGGTACGGGTGTCGTCCGCGGGATCGGCGGTCATGCCGGCCAGCCTAGCGACGCACTGACCGGTGGGCACCATCACCGTTGATTCGACTGACCGTTGGTCAGTACAGTGGTGCCGGTCGACGTAACCAACGGCAGGAGGGGCCATGCCCGTCATCTCGATCGGCAACCTGGTCAAGACGTTCGGCGCCATCCGGGCACTCGACGGGTTGGACCTGCAGGTCGAGCAGGGGGAGGTGCACGGTTTCCTCGGGCCCAACGGCTCCGGAAAGTCCACCACCATCCGGATCCTGCTCGGGCTGCTCCGCCGCGACTCCGGCGACGCCCAGGTGCTCGGCGCCGACCCGTGGCGCGACGCGGTCCGCCTGCACCGCCGACTGGCGTACGTGCCGGGTGACGTCAACCTCTGGCCCAACCTCACCGGCGGAGAAGCCATCGACCTGCTCGGTCACCTGCGCGGCGGCCTCGACCGGCACCGCCGCGACGAGCTGCTGCACCGCTTCGACCTGGACCCCACCCGCCGTTGCCGCACCTACTCCAAGGGCAACCGGCAGAAGGTCGCCATCGTCGCCGCCTTCTCCTCCCCGGTCGAGCTGTACGTGCTCGACGAGCCGACCTCCGGCCTCGACCCCCTCATGGAGGCGGTGTTCCAGGACGAGGTCCGGCGGGTCAAGCAGGCCGGCGCCACGGTGCTGCTCTCCAGCCACGTGCTCGCCGAGGTCGAAGCGCTCTGCGACCGGGTCAGCATCATCCGCGAAGGCCGTACCGTCGAATCCGGCACCCTCACCGACCTGCGCCACCTCACCCGCACGGCGGTGACCGTCGAGACCGCCCGCCCGGTCACCGGCCTGGACGCGCTGCCCGGTGTGCACGGCGTGCACGAGGTCGACGGCCGTACCCACCTGGAGGTCGAGCCCGCCCACCTGGACGAGCTGCTCGGCCAGCTCATCCGCTTCGGCGTCCGTGCGCTGACCAGCACACCACCCACCCTGGAGCAGCTTTTCCTCCGCCACTACGGCGACGACCCCGCCGCGGGTGCGACGTCGGCCGACGGCCCTGCCGTCCGTGCCGGGTCGGCTGGTGCTCCTGGCACGGATGCCGGGTCGGCCGATGGTCCTGCCGCTGGTGCCCGGCCGGGTGCTGCGCCGGCCGCCGAGAGCTCAGCCGCCGAGAGCTCGGCCGACGTCCCGCAGGCGGGTGCCCGATGAGCGCCCTCACCGGCACGACCCGGCTGGCCCGGCTCGTGCTACGCCGCGACCGGATCCGCCTCGCCATCTGGATCCTCGGCACGCCCCTGCTCGGCTACGCCCTCGCCGGCAGCGTCGCCGGCATCTACCCGGACCAGGAGGCCCGGCTGGGCTACGCCACCACCTCGGCCTCCAGTCTGGTCGCCCGCGCCTTCAACGGCCCCATCCACGGCACCGACCTCGGTGCCGTGGTCGTCGCCGAGACGTACGTGACATTGGCTCTGATCGTCGCGCTGATGAGCACCTTCGCGGTGACCCGGCACACCCGCCAGAACGAGGAGACCGGCCGCGCCGAACTGCTCGGCGCCAACGTGGTCGGCCGGTACGCGCCGCTCACCGCCGCCCTGCTCGTCATCGGCGCGGCGAACACCCTGGCCGCCGTGCTGCTCGCGGTCGCGCTGGTCGGCGCCGGTCTGCCGCTCGCCGGCTCCGTCGCGGCAGCGGCCGCGATCGGTGGCGTCGGGGTCGCGTTCACCGCGATCGCCGCCGTCACCGCCCAACTCTCCGTCACCTCACGCGGCGCCAACGCGCTCGCCGCCGCCACCGTCGGGCTGTCCTTCGTACTGCGCGCCGCCGGCGACGTACTCGGCGAACCGAGCGCCGACGGCACCCGCGTGCGCAGCGCCTGGCCGTCGTGGATCTCCCCACTCGGCTGGGGCAACCAGGTACGAGCCTTCGACGGTGAACGCTGGTGGGTACTCGCCCTACCTGTCGCGCTGCTGCTCGCCGGGGTGGCGCTGGCGTACGCCCTCGCCGAACGACGCGACCTGGGCGCCGGGCTGATCGCACCCCGACGCGGCCCGGCCACCGGCGCGCCGCGGCTGCTCAGCCCCGCCGGGTTGGCCTGGCGGACGCAGCGCGGCACGTTGCTCGGCTGGGCGGTCGGGGTGGCCGTGCTCGGCCTCTCCATGGGCGTCGCCGCCGACGAGTTCAACGACATGATCGACGCGAATCCGGCCGCCGCCGAAGCGATCAACGCGATGGGTGGCGGAGCGAACCTGATCCACGCGTACCTGGCCGCGATGCTCGGCCTCTTCGCCCTGACCATCGGCGCCTACGTCGTGCAGGCCCTGCTGCGCGTACGCGGCGACGAAGCCGACGGGACGCTGGAGGCCGCCCTCGCCACGGCGGTCAGCCGAACCCGCTGGCTCGGGACCCAGGTACTCGCCGCGACGCTTGGCGCGGTCGCCCTGCTGCTCCTCGCCGGCGTGACCACCGGCCTCGGCTACGGCATCGTCACCGGAGACCCGCTCGGCCAGGCCGTCGAGCTGGGCGGTGCCGCGCTGCTGCGCCTGCCCGCCCTGCTCGTGATCGCCGGGGTGGTGACCGCGATCTTCGGGCTGCTGCCCCGCTGGTCGGTGGTGCTGTCCTGGGCGGCGCTACTGGTCTTCCTGCTCCTCGGGCAGCTCGGCGCGGTGCTGGAGCTGCCGCAGGCCGCGCTCAACGTCTCGCCGTACACCCATGTGCCGGCCGTGCCCGCGGTCGACCCGGCGGCGCTTCCCCTGGTCGTGCTGGCGGCGGTGGCCGCGGCCCTGCTCGCCGTCGGCGTGGCCGCCTTCCGCCACCGCGACGTCCCGTCCTGAGCCACGGCTCGGGCATCCCGATGATTGCTGGCAGATGCCGGGGTGGCCTACCACCAGGGTTTAGTCGAGCCCACGCATGGCGCTTGTGAGGTTGGTGAGTCTCTCATCGGCACGGCGACGCCGGTGTTTGACCCATTCCTTACCTTCGGCAGCGACGCCTTCGAGAACGTGCAGGGTGTGACTGAGTCCGGCGGCGTCCAGCGACAGTTCCGCGATCTTGACGGCATTCTCGTCGTGCTGGAGCGTGTCGATGTCGGGTTCGCTCACCCGAATGGAGATGGGCTTCCCGTTGAAAAGCATCAGCTCGAAGATTTGCTGCTGTGTGGCGATGCCGTCAATCCTTACTGCGGCCACGGCGTCGAAGCGGTAGTTGAGCCGCTGGAGGGTGTGGCTCGCGACGATCTCGAAATTGAGGTCGATATTCACCTGCCGAACGCCGTCTTCGGTCAACAGGAACAGCAGGAGCTGGTACCGGGAGTACCGCCACGGTCCCTGGGGATACCGCGCCTTCTTGCATGAGGGAGCTGGTGCCTCTATGAACGCGTGGGCGATAACGTGGCTGGGGCGGAGGCGGTACTGCTTCATGGCCTGGTCCACCAAGACCTTGCGGTCACCTTCCAGCCAAGCAGCCATCTCGGTGTCCGACGGCTTGTCGGACAGCTTGTGACACCACCGGTGGTATGCCGCCCAGCGGGCTGTGTCCTTGGCGTTCCGTTCCGCGTGGTCGTCGGTGACTCTGCGCCGTTCGGCAACGATCCGGAATGACGACCGCACGGTCGGCACCGCAGAAGCCACTGCGAGTAACAGCCAACCTGTGCCAGGTAAGGGGGCGCTAGCCATGACGGCAGGAACAACCCAGAGGCTCCCTGTAGCAAGAAGAAGAAGTCCACCGATGAAGAGGGCTTTCGTCCTGACGGGAACGCGTAGCAGCTGGCGATGCGCCGTTAATGTGTCTCGCTCCCATTGACTTTTTACGTCGCCAACCAGGGTGTCGCACGAGCCAGGCGATTCGGTCGGCCTCGATGCGCTGTTCCCGGTAGAGATCGACCACTTCGTCGCGGAGGCTCCGCTGGATCCCTGCCGTCTGGGCACGCCAGTAGGACCGGTCAGTGCCCTCAGGCACGTATCGGCGGAAATAGCGTTCGAAGAGCCGGTCCACGTTGCGGGCGAAGCCTCGCGGTGGCGCATCTCTTCGCCGTTGCTGGGGTGGGCGGATCTGAGCTTCCTTTGTGCGTAGACGTGTCCCACGATAATGCCGGTCTGCCCCGCCGACGCTGAAGGCGATCAGTCCGATCAGGCCGGCGAGCAACCCAAGGACCGGGTCGAGACTGCCGCGTGCCGCGACCAGCACGACTATCTGCACGAGGGCGAGGGCAAAAAAGGCGGCACCGGCACCGACGCGTAGCCAATCGCCAAGCGGAACGGCGGCGGGCTGCACCGGTAGAGTCCGAGGCTGCGCAGGTTTCGGGTGAAAGAACTTCCAGACCCGGTCGAGCCGGTCGCCATCAAAGCGTTGGGAATTCGCCAGGCCGACGGACTTTCGCCACATCTCGTCCTGCATCACTCCTTCGAGCAGGGCTTCCAGGTGGCCATAGATCCCATCGCGCTGAGGCTGTTGAAGGGCATCGATCTCCTTGATCACCAGATCGGTCTCGGCGGCGCGGACCGGCTCCAAGAGACTTCTAATCACTCGCAAACCTGCGGTCCACTCGTCGTCGCGATCGAGGCGGGGCAGGCTGACGCAGATGGCGGTGAGGCGGTCCAACTCTTCGGGGGCGAGCTGACGCAGGGTCCGTCCGCTCAACAGGGCAATGAGCCGGTAGAACTGGACCTCTTGGGTAGCGAACCCACCGGCGACTGCCTTCTCGATCAGGTCGCGCGCCTGATCGCGAACTCGCGCGTCCAGATATCTCAGCGCAATGGCGAACTGCTCCTCGGGACTAGACGAGTAAGTCCTAACGACCCCGGGGTGTGGGCATAGACGAAGGGTGTTGAAGATCTGTTTGTGACGACAGACCTCAACACCCTTCTGACC
>NZ_JBITGE010000038.1:0-62002 GCF_044456785.1 Micromonospora sp. NPDC050795
GAAGACCACTCCCGCGTCCGCACCCGCTCCGGACCACGCGTACTGGCCTCGCTACGCAACCTCGCGATCAACGCCCTGCGCCAAGCCGGCCGCACCAACCTCACCGAAGCCACCCGATGAGCCAACCGCGACATGAACAGGCCATCCACCATCCTCGGCCTTACCGGATGATGTTGAAACGGCCGCGGTCGGTGGGGTCGGTGCTTCGTCGCTGTGGCCGGGGCGAAGTGCGTGAAGAGGCGTTCGTGGTGCGCGGGATGAACCGAACCGGCGACCAGCCGAGCTGACCCCGCACCGTCATCCCAGTTGGGCGCACCGGCAGGAATGGGCCGGGGCGCCCGCACGCGCGCCGGCTGATGTCCGGACGGTCCTCCCGACAGTAAACGGCCCAAAGACAACGACAACGCTGGTCAGAGCCGCCGCGCTACGCCGGATCCACTGCCGATAGCCCACCAGGGACCGCGTCGATCACGCGATGCGCCGGCTGGGGCAGGCGCTCGGCGACGTCGTCGACCACCAGGACGCGCCTGCCGGCGCGGCTCCGCGCGCCCGAACCGCGCCAACAGATCATCCAACCCTGCCCGCCAGCCCACCATCTCATCGATCAACATAAGCGCCCGCAGTCCGGCGGCCCTTCGCTGTTGGACCGCATCCTAAGGCTGGGTGAACCGGGAAGCGTATAACGCGTAGAACAGAGGTCCACCGCAGTGGCCTCGGCCCAAGGCGGGACTCGACAAGACGAGGGAGGCGCGGTGGCCGACACTGACGCGGATAAAGCCCGAGCGTTAGACGACTACTACGCAGAACATGGGGCCGCTGCCCCCCCGCCGAAAAGACAAGAGGAGAGGAACGTCAGGACTGGTGCCCTACCCGTGCTACTCGGTGCATACCTGAGCAGGTTACGGCACAATCCGGCGCTGTTGGATCCGCGTTCGCAGTTCGCCGCGCGGCTACAGGCACATGGGCTACTCACTCATCCTCCACAAAAGATCAGGGTCCTTACGCCCGATGAGTGGTGGGCGCCCAAGCTCGCTGCGGCACTGGACCTCTACTTGCAGCAGCACGGGCCGCGCGCGGCCCCGCCGATGGGTGCGGAATCGGTGCTCGTCGACGGCACCTCGGTCCCCCTCGGCAGAAGGATTAACATGCTGCGGCAATATCCCGAGTTGGATCCGGATTCGCCGTTCACCGAGCGGTTGCAGGCACATGAGATGACTGCCCCTACTCCGCAGGGGGGGCTTAGGCTGCTCAAACATGGCGAGTGGAAGGCCTCCGTGGCGGTAGCCGCAGCCGCAGAATCGACTGCCCTGCCTGGCCCTTCCAAAGCAAGCCAGCCAACCACCTCGCAGTCGCGGGAAACCCCGAACCGAACTCACCAAACCGTGGACGCCGCCTCTCTGAAAACTCTCCTGGCCGCCGCGTCGTCGGTGGAGAATTCTGCAGCAGCCCCACCCACCACCAGTGCCATCATGACCGGCGCATACCTGCCCTCCCTGCTGAACCAGTCAACATCGAATCCAGCGCACAACTTAGGGATCTCACCAGGACAAGCCGCAGCCCCAAACAACCACCCGACACCAACCAGCACCACGAAAATCGCGCAAGCGGCAGCGTTGCGCACCCCCCGCGACACCGCCCCTACCCACGCCCCCCGCACCCCCGAGGACCGACGCCGTTCCGCCTCCCCACCCTCGTTGTCGGCTCCCCGCACCCACCGCGCCAGATCCCCTCGCTGACCACCAACCTTTCTTAGCCTGAAGCCTGCCCCGGGTGGCCGCCACGCTGGGCGCGGCGCTGAGTCGGGACTGGACGGCCGAGATGCTGGACGCCTGGGTGCGGCGGACGCCTGGCGGCCGCGGGCTGCTGGACGCCCCCGACCACCCGTGCGGCTACCTCAAGTGGCTACTCGACGAGGCGCTCGCCGGTGACGTGACGCCGCCGATCCCGGCCCGCCGGCACGCCGAGCACCGCCGCCTGGTCGCCACGGCGGTCGCCGGCGAGGCCGCTCGGGCGGCTGGCCACCGCCCGAGCGGGATGGGATGACCGCGACCGGCGCGCCCTGCAGGAGCGCGCCGGGCGCGGGTCCGCCCGGCGCACGGCGCTCGCCGTCGCCGCGGCGGCCGCGCGCGGCGAGCACGCGCCCGCACGGGCGATGTTCGCCCACGTGGAGGACTGGCCCGAGGTGGCACAGCCCGGCGGGGGTCTGCCGCCGGACCAGGTGGACACGTAGCACCTGTCGCACACCGCCCCGGGCAGGTTGCTTAGGCGTCGGCCAGGCGGAGCCGGCGGTGAGCGGCGCTGGCCGCCAGGAGCACGTCACCGCCCGCGGTGCGGACCACGCCCGCGTTTTACGACTGGGCCTGGCTGGATGAGGTCACCACCGACGCCGATCCCGACGACGGCGGCAATCACAGCCTGCTGATCCGCCGCAACAACACCACCGGTGAGCTGGCCTTCTACCGCTGCTGGACCCCACGCCCGGCTACCCTGGCCCACCTCGTGCGGGTCGCGGGCATCCGCTGGACGGTCGAGGAGAGCTTCCAGGCCGCCAAGGGTCAGGTCGGCCTCGACCAGCACCAGGTTCGCCGCTGGGACTCCTGGCACCGGTTCACCACCCTCGCCCTGGCCGCTCTCGCCGTCCTGGCGATCTGCGCCGCCGACGCCGCCAACGACAACCCGGCCGACACCGGACTGATCAAGCTGACGGTCAACGAGATCCGCCGCCTGATCAACACCCTCGTCCTCAAGCCGATCCGCAACCTCACCCACCGTCTGCGCTGGTCAGACTGGAGCCGCCAGCATCAAGCCCGAGCCCGACAAGCCCACCACACCCGACGCCTTAACCTTGAACTCCAGCCATGATCCCGAATGGCGGCTGCCGTATTAGGGGAGGAGGGTGGCTAGCCAGGTGCCCGCCAGCAGGGCCGGGCCGAGGGGTAGCAGGGTGGTCCGGTGCACCTTTCGGGTGACGAGCAGGGCGAGCACCAGACCGCCGTGCAGCACGTGCGGCAGGAGCAGCCCGGTCAGCAGGGCGTCCCACCCCAACCAGCCGAGCGGCAGGCCGAGGACGGCGGCGAGTTTCACGTCCCCGAAACCCAGCCGTGAGCCGGGCAGCAGGGCCAACAGCACGTGCGCCGCTCCCGCGACGACCGCACCTGCCAGCGCGCCGAGCAGCCGGCCGGGAGCGCCGGACAGCAGTGCCGCTGTGGTCAGCCCCCCGATGGCCAGCAGCCCGGCGACGAGGACCAGCGGGTCGGGCAGCCGCAGGCAGGCCAGGTCGACCCGCGCCAGCACCAGACCGACCGCCGCGACCGCGAGGAAGGCCGGGAGCGCCGGGTCGTCACCCACGGCGACGGCAAGGCCGGCGAAGACGCCGGCCGCCACCACCGAGTCGACCCGGGGCCGCCGGACCGGCTGCGGCAGTGGAAACGCCGGTGGCCGCGCGGCCGCGGTGACGAAGCACCGCGACACCAGGGGTACGACGAGGCCGACCATCGCGCCGAGCAGCGCGATCGACACCAGCGCGGCGGCCGACACGGGCCGGACGTTACTGGCGGTCGCGCGCCGGTGTGTCCCCCGATCGTGATGCCGGCGTGTCCCCCGATCGTGATCCCGTGCCCGCCCGACGCGGCCGTTCGGTGGTCACCACCACGGCGACCCCGGCGACGATGACGGCACCGCCGAGCAGCACCTGCGGGGTGATCGGCTCGGCCACCAGCAGCGCGCCGAGCGCCACCGCGACCGCCGGGTTCACGTAGGCGTACGTCGACACCAGCGAGATCGGCGCGTTGTGCAGCAGCCAGACGTACGCGGTGAAGGCCACCAGCGAGCCGGCCACCATGAGGTAGCCCAACGCCAACCAGGACCGGGTGCTCACCGCCGCCGGGTGGAAGTCGGCCAGTTCGCCCCGACCGGCGACGAGGGCCAGCAGCACCAGCGCGCCGGCCAACATCTCGTACACCGTGGCCACGAACGGGTCGGCGGGCATCCGGATCCGTCCGGACAGGAACGACCCGACCGACCAGGAGGTGGCCGCCGCCACCACCGTCAACGCCCCGACCAGGGGCACCGCTGCCGAACTGCCGCTCGGCAGCACCAGCAGGACGAGGCCGGCGAAGCCCACTGTGACCCCGGCGAACGTCAAGATCGGCGGCCGGTCCCCGGTGGCCGAGCGCAACAGCACAACCAGCAGCGGCACCGTGGCCACCAGCAGCGCGGCGATACCGGAGGGCAGCGCCACTCCCGGCGGCCCTGATTCGGCGAGCACCACCAGGCCGTTGCCGGCGGTGAGCAGGAGCACCCCGACCAAGGCGGCCGAGCCGAGTTGCCGTCGGTCCACCCGCAGCGCGCCGGGGCCTCGACGCAGTCGCAGCACCACCGCCAAGACCACGCCGGCCACGGCGAAGCGGAGCGCGGCCGACAGCAGCGGAGGCATCGTCTCCACTGTGATCCGGATGGCCAGATAGGTCGACCCCCAAAGCACGTAGACCACGATCAACGCGGTCCAGATCAGGGTCGGTGTGCTGTTGGCACGACGGCCGGAGAGGGCCGTGGCGCTCGGTGGAGGTGAGCTCATCAGTGGACCACGCTACGGTGACCCCGGAGCCCGCGTCGCGCTTTGGTGGCCGGCCTCTCACCACTCGTGCAGGAGGGCGGCATGACGAACTACGGACAACCGGGGAGCGGCCACCCGGGGCCGTGGCGTGGGCAAAGGCCCGACGAGACGCCCGGTCGACCGCCGCAGCAGCCCTACCCGCCCGCGGCGGAGCCCTACCCGCCGGCGGTCCCGTCGTACCCGCCCGCACCGCAGGGACGACCCGGGGCGTACGGCGGCCCACCCACCCCGCCCTACGGTGCGACGCCCGACGCGCCCTACGGCGGCGGCACGGCTCCGCCCTACGGCCACGAGCCCCGCCCGCCGTACGGCGGCCCGTACCAGCCGACCCCGACGTACGGCGGGCAGCCGTACCGGCCCGACGACCCGTACGGCGATGATCCGGCACCGAGCCGGCGCAGTCGGGGGCCACTGATCGCGGTACTGGCCGTCGTGCTGCTGGTGGTGGCCGCCGCCGGGGCGTTCTGGTTGCGCAGGGGGCAGAGCGACCCGGTGCCGGCAGCCGCGCCGAGCAACTCGGCCGTTGCCGGTGAGCCCAGCGCGGACGCGGTCGAGCCCGCGCCGAGCGCGGCCGCGCCGGAGTCGTCGGCCGATCCCCGGTTCGCGAAGGTCGGCCAGTGCGTCCGCAACGACGGCACCGCCGGTGGCAAGCCGAAGCTGCTGATCAGCGGCTGTGCTGCGAAGTCGTACGAGGTGCTGAGCCGGATCGACGGCCCGACCAGCGGCGAGCGGGACGCCGAGGCCAAGTGCGCCAAGGTCGAGGGCTACACCAACTGGTATTTCTTCGACAGTGAGCTGGACACTCTCGACTTCGTCCTCTGCCTCAAGCAACGCTGAGACCACCCACCCCCGGGGATGACATGACGACCTACGGACCTGCGGGTTCCGACCAGCCGGACGATCCGTACCAGCGCCCGCCCGCCGGGCCTGACAGCTCACCACCAGTCGATGAGACGGTGCCCCTGCGCAGCACCCCGCCGCCGCCCGCGGACGACCCGACCCGGCAGCAGTGGGGTCCGCCACCGGCTGGCGCGGAGCCACCGACGGCACCCATGTGGGCTCCACCGCCCACCGATCCGGAGCCGCCGACCACGCCGATGTGGGCGCCGCCGCCCACCTCGGGCCCGGGTTACCCACCGCCCGGTCCGTACCCGCCAGCGGGTCCGACACCGCCGTCCGGCCCGTATCCACCCGCCGGCTCGACACCGCCAGCGGGGCCGTTCCCACCGGCCGGGCCGTTCCCACCGGCCGGGCCGTTCCCACCGGCCGGGCCGTACCCACCGGCGGGTCCGATGCCCGGTCAGCCGGCCGGGCCGGCACCGGGGCAGCCACCCGCGCCCTGGGGTCAGCAGCCTCCCGGCGGCTACGGGATGCCGCCCGTGGCGCCCGCGAAGAAGACCGGCCGCAACGTTGCTCTGATCATTACCGTGGTGGTGCTGCTCGTGCTCTGTCCGTGCCTCGGCCTGGCCGGATGGGCGGTCTGGAAGGTGGCCGACGCTGGCAGTGACGCGGCGCGTACCCCGTCGACGAGTGCCCCGGGCGTTCCACCCGCGCTGCCCAGCGACGCTCCGACGTCGGCCGCCCCGACTCCGGGCCCGGAGTTCGCCAGGGGTGACTGCGTGGTGAACGACGGCACTGAGAGCGACGCGGAGCTCCGCAAGGTGCCCTGCGGCCCGAACACCTATCAGGTGCTGCTGCGGATTCCGGCGACCACCGACGGCGACCGGTGCGAGATGCTCGCGCCGCAGGCGACCGCGAACTATGTGCACGACAACTCGGTCGACCTGTTCGACTACGTGCTCTGTCTGAAGGAGCGCTGAGGCCTGTTGGTCCGATTGCCAAAACTAGGGCTGTCTAGCGTGGACGCTAGACAGCCCTAGTTTGTGGTCGACGGTCTCGACACGCCGGTAGCCCCATCTATCCATGTCTAGCCTCGCAGCTAGACGGCCCGATAATCTGCGATGCGTGGATCCGGTCCGCAACCCGTACGCGCCGGGCGCCGGTCAGCGTCCGCCCGAACTTGCCGGGCGGGGGCGAGAGCTGGACGTCTTCGACATCGTGCTCGAGCGCATTGCCAGGGGCCGACCCGAGCGCAGCCTCATGCTCACCGGGCTGCGGGGCGTCGGCAAGACGGTTCTGCTCAACACGCTCCGGTCACAGGCGATCAACCGGCTCTGGGGCAGCGGCAAGATCGAGGCCAGACCGGACCAGTCGTTGCGCAGACCCGTCGCCGCCGCACTGCACATGGCAGTCCGGGAGCTGGCCCCCCGACACCGCGCACCGGACCGCATCGACGCGTTCCTCGGCGTCCTCAAGGCGTTCGCCCAGCGGTCCAACCCGACCGGCCGGGCCGGTGCCGCCACCAAGCTGCGCGACCGGTGGCAGCCCGGCATCGACGTGCCGGCCGCCAGCGGTCGGGCCGACTCCGGCGACATCGAGATCGACCTGGTCGAGTTGTTCAGTGACGCCGCCGCCGTGGCCAGCGACGTCGGCACCGGCATCGCCATCTTCATCGACGAGATGCAGGATCTCGGCCCGGAGGACGTGTCCGCGCTCTGCGCCGCCTGCCACGAGCTGTCCCAGCTCGGCGCTCCGCTGATCGTCGTCGGCGCCGGTCTTCCGCACCTGCCGGCGGTGCTCAGCGCCGCCAAGTCGTACTCCGAACGGTTGTTCCGTTATCAACGCATCGACCGGCTCGACCGGATCGCCGCCGACCGGGCGCTCTGCGCGCCCGCCGAGCGCGAGGAGGTCGAGTACGAGCAGAAGGCGCTCGACCTGCTCTACGAGAAGTCCGGCGGCTATCCCTACTTCGTCCAGGCGTACGGCAAGGCCACCTGGGACCACGCGCCACGCTCGCCGATCACCGCCGCCGACGTGCGGGTGGCCGCTCCCGAGGCGGAGGCCGAGCTGGCGGTCGGGTTCTTCGGTTCCCGGTTCGAACGGGCCACTCCCGCCGAACGCGAGTACATGCGGGCGATGGCCATGATGTCCGCGGTCGAGGGCGAGCCCGGCGCGGTCGTCCGCGACGACATGGACGCCGCGGTGCCCACCGCGGAGATCGCCCGTGCCCTCGGCCGCAAGCCGGCCAGTCTGTCTCCGGCCCGGGATGCGCTGATCAAGAAGGGGCTCATCTACTCCGGTGAGCGGGGCACTGTCGCCTTCACCGTCCCGCACTTCGGCCGGTACCTGCGGACGCAGCCAGCCTGAGGCCCGGTCAGACCTTTGACCAGGGGGCCGGGAAAAGCACCTCACCGCGAGGCGGGGGGCCCTCCTCGCTGGTGGACGGCGGCAGCACCAGCGCCTGCCAGGGCTCACCGAGGCCGGCCCAAGGGCTGGTCAGGCCCAGTTCACTCGCCGGGCCGAACCCGAACCTGCGGTAGAAGACCGGGGCACCGAGGACGACGACGAGCCGCTCACCCAACTCGGTGGAGGCATCCAGGACAGCCTGCACGACCGCCGCGCCGTGCCCGACACGCTGTCGGTGCGGCGCGACCGCCACCGGGCCGAGGGCCAGAACCGGCACGTCCGAGCCTCGCTCCGGCCGCAGCCGCACTCGGGTGAGCAGCGCGTAGCCGACCACCTCACCGCCGTACTCGGCGACCATGGCCAACTCCGGCAACCAGGCGGTGGTGTCGCGCAGCTCGTCGACCAGGCTGACCTCCGGCGGCGTCGTGACGTCCGGACGAGCGAAGGCGGCGGCCAGTACGCGGCGGACCGGGCCGGCATCGGCCGGGTCCTCGGGGCGTAGCCGCAGCGTGGTCACCCGCGCGACGTTACCCGCCAGCGCCCGTCCATCCGTGACGGTCGCTGGATTCGGCGTGGCGTACGTGTACGAACACCAATCCGATCCTGCGGTTGACGGGGTAGCAAACGTCGCGAGGGGGTATGACTGATCCATGACGCCCGTACGTTCCCTCGCCCGCGCCATGCTGAGCGGCATCTTCGTGGTCAGCGGGTATCGCAACTTACGCGACCCCGGCCGGCTCGCGGTGGCCGCCAAACCGGTGACCGACAAGGTCGCGCCGATGCTGAAGAAGGCACACCCGAGCTTCCCCACCGAGACCGAGACGTTGATCCGGCTCAACGCGGCTGTGCAGGTCGGTGCCGGTCTGATGCTGGCCACCGGCCGGTTCAGCCGACCCGCTGCGCTGGTTCTGGCCGGCACGCTGGTGCCGGTGACCGTCGCCGGGCATCCCTTCTGGAACAACGACGACCCGATCGCCAAGAACAACAACCAGATTCATGCCCTGAAGAACCTCGGGCTCCTCGGCGGTCTGCTCCTCGCCGCCGCGGACACCGGCGGCAAGCCGGGTCTGCGGTGGCGGACGGGCCATCGCATCGGCCACTCTCGACGTTCCATGCAACGCGCCGTCCGAACCGCCCGCCGCGAGGCCCGGATCGCCGTCCGCTCCGCGTCCACCGCACGTCGACTCCCCGGCTGACCTGCGTCGATCCGTCTCCGTCCCACCCCCACCCCTCGCTAAGGCCGCGAATTACCTGAACCACCCGGTAGGCGTTAACGCGGTGGAAATGTCAAAAACATGTGTGGGATCGGACACGGTCGCATAACGCGGGAGGCACTGACGTGAGGCGCCGTTCTAGGCTCCGTGCAGGACCTGGACGGGTAGGACGACCTTGGTACGGGGGTGGCCACGCCATGCCGACGGATGTCGGTAGACGGGCGGACCGCCTCGCCCCAATCCAACGTGTGACACGCGGGATCGACCGCGTGGCTCGCGGGATCGATCGCAGGAACGTCGTACGGGGCGCCATAGTGGCCGCCGTCGCCTATGCCGCATGGCTTGCCATCGGTGCCTTCGGGCGGCCGTACAACTTCTTCGACATGAAGATCTACCACGGTGCCGTGGTGTGGTGGGCGAGCGGTCACGAGCTCTACGAGTTCATCGCGCCCGAAACCACACTCGGGTTCACCTACCCGCCCTTCGCCGGGCTGGTCATGCTGCCGATGGCGCAGCTGCCGATCGGTGCGGCCGGCCTGGTCAACGCCGCTGCCAGCATCGCCGCCCTGGCGCTGGTGCTGGCCGGGCTGCTCCGACCCATCGTGGACCGACTGGGATGGCCACTGTGGTTCACGGTGGCCCTGGCGGTGCCGCTCGCGGTCGCCATCGAGCCAGGTCGGGAGACGCTCGGCTACGGCCAGGTCAACATCCTGCTGTTCGCCTTGATCATGGCTGATCTGATCGGTCTTCGCTGGCGGTCCCGCCGGGGCACCCACTACGCCGCCACCGACGGGCCGCTGCTGCGCTTCATCTACGGCGGCGCCTGGGCGGGAGCCGGTATCGGCCTCGCCACGGCGGTCAAGCTCACCCCGGCGCTGTTCATCGCCTACCTGCTGATCACCCGTCAGTGGCGGGTGGCGGCCACCGCCATCGGCACGACCATCGGCGTGACGTTGGGGACCTTCGCGATCGTCGGGGACGAGTCGCGGACCTATTTCGGCAGTGTGCTGTGGCAGACCGAACGCGTCGGCGCGGCGGACATGACGCCCAACCAGTCCCTCGCCGGCCTACTCGCCCGGCTGTACGACTCGATCGAGACCCCGGGGCTGCTGTGGCTCGCCTTCTCGGTGCTGGTCCTGGCGCTGGGCCTGTCCCGGGCGGCCAGTTCCCGCGCCGACGGTGACGAGTTGACCGCCTTCACGTTGGTGGGTCTCACCGCGAACGTGATCAGCCCGATCTCCTGGACGCACCACCTGGTCTGGGTGATCCCGGCGATCATCGTGCTGGCCGACGCCGCCGTGCGTCGCCGCGAGGCGAGCCGCGGGATGCCGCAGCGCACCGGCCAGGGGCCGGTGTTCGGCGGACTACCCGGTGTCAACGGGCTGCGCCCGCCGATCTGGTACCCGACGCTGACCGGGCTCCGCCACGGCTTCGCCGCGATCGGGCTCTACCTGCTCTTCCTGATCTCCCCGATCTGGCCGTACGAACACCAACTGCCGGAGATGTCGCACTACCAGGACGGTCTGTTCGGGGCGCTGATGGAGAATTCGCTCGCGCTCGCGCTGATCGTCCTGGTCGCCGCGCTGCCCTGGCGCCCCGGCGCGGAACCGGCGTTCTACGGCGACCGGCTCGCCCGCGCCGTGGTGGTCAACGGCCGCCGCTGAACGTCAGGGGCAGTTGACCCATTCCTCGGTGCCGTCGGTGAAGACCTGCCGCTTCCAGATCGGCAGTCGCGCCTTGACCTCGTCGACCAGCCGGGCGCATGCCGCGAAGGCCGCCGCCCGGTGCGCGGTGCTCACCGCGGCGACGAGCGCGACGTCACCGATCGCCAGGGGGCCCACCCGGTGCGAGACCGCCACCGCGTAGACGTCGGGCTCTGCGGCGATCTCGGCGGCCACCTCGCGCAGCACCTGCGCGGCGCTCGGGTGGCCCTCGTACTCCAGGCTGGTGACCTGGCGACCGTGGTCGTGGTCGCGGACCACGCCCTGGAACGACACCACGGCGCCGGCCCGCCGGTCGGCGACCGCCGCCTCGTGCGTGGCGAGATCGAGCGGCTGGTCGGTGACCTCGCCGAAGGTGATCGCTGGTGCGGTCACGACGCACGCTCCCCGGGAAACAACGGCAGTGGCACGATCGGCACCCGGTCGCCCGGCTCACCGCGGGTGCCGGGTCGGATGACCGCGAACCCGTCCGCGCCGGCCAGGCCCCGCAGCATCGCCGAGCCGACGTGACGGACCGGGAACGCGACGCCGGCGGACCGGTCCAGTCGGACCAACGCCAGGTGGGTGTGGTCACCTCGACCGGGCACCGCCTCGGCCAACGTGACCTGCGGCAACACCGGCATCGACCGGCCCTGGAGGCCGGCGAGCAGCGGGGCGACCAGCGACACCAGCGCAACGATGGCGGACTGCGGGTTGCCCGGCAGCCCGGCCACGAACCGGGCTCGCCCGTCGGGTCCGGTCAGCCGGGCCAGCAGCATCGGGAAGCCCGGGCGAACCGCCACCGTGTTGACGACGTAGTCGGCGCCGAGCGCCTCCAGGGTCGGGTGCAGGTGGTCGACCGGACCGTTCATCGTGCCGCCGGTGGTGCAGACCAGATCGGCGTGGCCAAGCGCCGAGCGTAGGGCCGCCACGTGCGCGGGCAGCGTGTCGGCCACCGGGCCGACCACGTCGGACGAGCGGACCTGGCAGCCGTAGCGCCGCAGCCAGGCCGGCACCGCAGGGCCCAGCGCGTCCCGGATGCGACCGGCCGCGGGCGGACCCGCCGTCAGCAGCTCATCGCCGAAGACCAGCAGCGCGGCGCGCGGCACCCGCCGGACCCGCAGCGTGTCGTGCCCGCAGGCGGCGGCCAGGCCGATCACCGCCGGGTCGACCGGCGTGCCGACCGGCAACAACTCCTCATCGGCGTACGCCTCCTCGCCGGGCTTGCGCCACTCGGGCGTCTCCCGGGGAACGCCGCTGACCAGGCCGGTGGTGGATACGGCGGACTCCTCGACGCGGAGCACGGCGGTGGCGCCCTCGGGCACCATCGCGCCGGTCGCGATCTCGACAGTGGTGTCGTCCTCGGTGAGCGGAGCGGGGGTGCTGCCGGCCAGGACCCGGCCGACGACGCGCCACGGCCCACGGCCGCGCACGGCCCAGCCGTCCACGCTGGAGGTCGGGAACGCCGGCAGGTCGGTGCGGGTGGTCAACGGCTCGGCCAGTGTCGACCCGTCGGTGTCGGCAAGTGGTCGGGCGGCGGCGGGCAGCGCGGCGGCCAGACCGACCGCGTAGACCCGCGAACGGGCTTCTTCCCACCCGGCTGGCGGGGGTGCGGTGACCCGATCCGCGGTGGGTGCGGTTTCCGTGCTCACCGACCGAGCCTATCGGCCCGGACCGACACCCGCCCGGGCCTGGCGCGCACCGGTCAGTGCTCGCCGCGGAGCGGTCAGTGGTCCCGTCGTGCGGAGCGGTCAGTGGTCTCCGCCACGGAGCTGGTCGACGGTGTGGCCGAGGATCGGCCCGAGAACGGCCAGGCCATCCCGGGCACCGCCGGTCGAGCCGGGCAGATTGACCACCAGCATCCGACCGATGACCCCGGCCAGGCCCCGGGACAGCACCGACGTCGGCACGCGATCACGGCTGTGCGCCCGGATCGCCTCGGCGACGCCAGGGATCTCGTAATCCAGCAGGCCGCGCGTCACGTCCGGGGTCCGATCCGTCGGGGTCACTCCGGTGCCGCCGCTGGTCAGCACCACGTCGACACCGTCAGCGCGGGCGGCCCGCAGAGCGTCGCCGACCGGCTCGCCGTCGGGCACCACCACCGGGTCGTCGACCTGGCAGCCCAGCTCACGCAACCCGGCGACGAGCAGCGGGCCGCTGGTGTCGGCGTAGACACCGGCCGCAGCCCGGTTGGAGGCGACGATCACCCGAGCCCGGATCACGGCCGGTCCTCCGGCCGAACCCACTCGCCGGTCTTGCCGCCCTCCTTGCGCAGCACCCGGACCGCCTCCACCGAGGCCGCCGGGTCGACCGCCTTGACCATGTCGACCAGGGCGAGACCGGCGACAGCAACCGCGGTCAGTGCCTCCATCTCCACCCCCGTCCGGTCCGCCGTGCGGGCGGTGGCCGTGATCTCCACGGTGTCGGCGGTCAGCCGCAGGTCGACGGTGACGCCGTGCAGCGCGATCGGGTGGCAGAGCGGAATCAGGTCAGGAGTGCGCTTGGCCCCCATGATCCCGGCCAGCCGTCCGACGGCCAACGCGTCACCCTTGGGCAGCCCGTCGCGATGCAACAGGTCGATGACCTCGGGCGTGGTCCGCAGACGGCCGGCCGCCACGGCCAACCGACCCGTCACCGCCTTGGCGGAGACGTCGACCATGCGGGCCGCGCCGGCGCGATCGACGTGGCTGAGCTGCGCGGGTTCGGTCACGGTCGTGAGCCTATCGGTGCGGTAAGACGGCGGCCGGAAGGAGCGGCGTCACGCTGGCGACCGCACCGGGTGCTGACGGCGCAACGGCCCCGACGCCGCTCCTCCCTCACCAGCCCGCCGCCGAGGTCGCTGGGGGGACCCGGCAGCGGGCGTGTGCCGACGACCCGGTTCTGCCCAGGGGCAGAACCTCCCCCGTTCGTCGATACGGCCGGTAAGTTACCGGGCCTGCCGATAAGAAATCGATAAACGCCGTTCAGGCTGGTCAGCGCTCCGCGGACACTGCCGCCCCGGTCAACTCGGCGAGGCGACGTCCGGCTTCGAAGCGCTCCGGCACTCCCATCCGCCGGAAGATCGCCAACGCCCGCTCCCAGTGACGTCGCGCCTCGGCCGGGTCGGTGCGGGCGAAGTGTTCGGCGAGCCCGGCCAACGCCCGACCCTGCTCGTGGGGATGTGCGATCCGAGTAGCCAGCCGCAACGCCTCCTGGTGCACCTCGAACGCCTCGCCGCCCCGCCCCTGCGCCAGCAGGGTACGGCCGAGTTCGTTGAGCGCAGCCGCCTCGACGTGTCGCTCCCCCGAACCGATCGACAGCTTCCGAGCCAACTCGTGCTCCTGTTGGGCCTCCACCAGTCGACCCAGACCCCGATAGGCGATCCCGAGGTCGTTGCGCACCTCAGCCTCGGCGTACCGGTGGCCGGTGCGATCGCGGAGGGCCAAGGAGGCCAGGAGAATGCGGATCGCCTGCGGAAGGTCACCCATTCGGAGGCGTACGGCGCCGATGTGGCTGAGGGCGTTGAGTGTGTGGAAGACGTCGGAGTTCGTCCGGGCCCAGGCCAGGTGCAGGCGATGCAGGCGCAACGCCTCCTCGTAGCGCCCCAGCGAGGTGAGTGCCATGCCGAGGTTCGGCAGCGCCATCGGCACCTTGGCTTTGCCGTATCCCTTGTAGTCACGCAGGCGCTCAAAACCGACCCTAACCGCTCCAGTCAGGTTGCCGCTCCAGTAATAGACAGCAGCGAGATTGGCGCGGTACCGCGCGGTCCTGAGCACGTCCCGCGAGTCTTCGGAGAGGGCGACAGCGCGGGTCAGATGGTGCAGTGCTTCCCGGTTGTCGCCAGTCCGGATATATCCGGAAGCGAGGTAGTTGTTCATCAATGCCGATGCACCGACGTCCCCGGATGCGTCCGCTGCGGTCAGCGCCTGCCGGTGGGTCGTGATGATGTCCTCGAAGTATCCGCGGATGTAACAGAATCGCCAGAGGGCACGGGCCAGCCGCCACGAATGCTCGTGGAAGCCCTCATCGAGCGCTGCCCCCACCATCGTCACCAGGTCCGTCCGCTCCGCTTCCAACCAGTCAGCAGTGGGCTCCCCGATAGCGTCGACCAACTCAGGTCGCCCGAGCGGGAGATGTGTGACGCGAGATTCCAGGTCGTTGAGCTCCAGCGTCTTGGCGACCCTCAACGCCACCGCCAGAGTGAAGTCGAACAGGTGAGCCAGCCCGGCCTTTCGGTCGCTCGCGGAGTCGGTACGCGAACACAGCTCGATGGAATACTGCCGCATGAGGTCGTGCAGTCGGTATCGCGTCGAGTCCAGGTCCTCGACCAGGTTCCGGTCCACGAGGTCGTCGAGCGCCGCGCGAGCTTCCGCGATCGTCAAATCGGTGAGTGCGGCGACCGCCGGCACGCCGAAGCGGCTGCCGGGGTACAGGCCCAGGAATCGGAACACCCGCTTGGTCGGAGGTGCAAGCGGTTCATAGGAGGCAGCGAAGGCCCCGGTGACAGTGCTCTCCTCCTGAGCGAGATGGTGCAGCACCGGAGCGTCGCCAGCCATCTGCTCGACCAGGTCCGCCAACCGCCAGCCGCGCCGATGCGCCAGTCTCGCCCCGGCCAACCGAATTGCCAGTGGGAGATACCCGCACCGGCGTACCACCTCGGCGGCGGCATCCGGCTCGGCATCGACCCGGTCCCGACCGACGCTCAGGCGGAGCAGATCCACGCTCTCCTGCGGGCTCATCACCGGCAACGTCCGCGACGGCCCGGCATCCGGGTGGGACAGCCGCCGTCGCGAGGTGACCAACACAACGGTGGTCGGCTCTGCCGGCAGCAGGGGCATGATCTGCTCGCTGCTCGCGGCGTTGTCGAGGATCACCACTGCCCGGCGCCGGGCCAACTCCTGTCGCCACAACTTCACCCTGTCGTCGAACTCCACCGGAACCCGGTCGGCCGGTACCCCGAGCTGTCGGAGCAGGGTGAACAAAGCACCCGCCGGCTCGATCCGGTTCTTGTCACCGTGCCCGCCCAGGTCGATGAACAAGGCGGCGTCCGGGTACCAGGCGGACAACCGACGGGCGAGGTGCACGGCGAGGGCCGTCTTCCCGCTGCCCGCCATGCCGTCGATGATGTGTACGGCCGGCACCCGCTCCTCGACCCGCCGGGTCTCCGTGAGAATCCGCACCACCACGTCCGCTCGCCCGACGAAGTCGGTGACAGCTCGGGGAAGGTGATCCACCGGGTTGAGCTGAGCCGCCGGCTCCGCTGCCGCGCTGACCGCCACGCCCGCTGGCGGGCGCGCCCGGTCAGGTCCGCCAAGCCGTACGGCGGTACGCGCCGAACCGGGGCGTGACATGGCCGTGACGATGGAACGGCGCAACTCCTCGAGATTGCCCCCGGGGCCGACACCCAACTCCGTGGTCAGCGTTGATCGAATCTCGTCGTACACCGCCAGCGCCCCCGCGTTGTCCCCGCGCTCGTGCAGTGCACGCATGAGCAGGACGTAGGCCGGCTCGCGCAGAGGATGGCGAGCCACCACCTCCCGCAACAGGGCAATTGCCAGGTGGTCGCGGCCCGATCTCAGTTGTACGTCGGCAAGAAGTTCCACTGTCAACAGCCTCTCCTCCTCGGCTGCAACAGTTCGGGAGGTGAGGACGGGCCCGAGCGGTACGCCGGCGAGCATCGGTCCCCGCCACCGAGCCAGGGCGCGCCCCAGCAGTTCACGGGCATGGTCGAGGTGGCCCCCGGTCAGCGCTTCCCGACCCGCGTTCCGCTCCAACTCGAAGCGGAAGACGTCGACCCGTTCCGGGGCGACCACGAGCCGATAGCCGCTGCGCTGGCGCTCGATGGCACCGCGCCCGGCCGGGAAAGCCTCGAAAGCCCGGCGCAGGTTGGCGGCGTAGGTGCGCACATTAGCTACTGCCGATCGCGGTGGGCGATCGGCCCATAGCTCATCGACGAGGTCGTCCACTGTCACAAGGCGTTCGGGCGCAACGGTGAGCATCGCGAGGATTGTCTGCTGTTTGGGTGTGCCAAGGCGCAGCGTGTGGGTGGAGAGTTGCACCGAAAGGCCGCCCAGAACCCGAATCTCCACCCGCCCCCGCCAGCCCTATCAGGTATTCAGCCGATCACGCAACGGAGTGTACGACCCCGTGGCGTGGTGTTCCGCTCACGGGGCGATACGAGCGACCGTGGGGTGTCCAAGAGTGACGCGCGGAGCGGTGCGAATGCCGGTCCGCGACGGGCACGGTGCCGGCCGCAAGTTGCATCCCAGCCTGCTGAAACGCGATTATCCACCTGTCGCCAACGACCGTGGCGAAGGCTGTCACCCATTACCTGCCCTCGCTGGGCGTCTACGACCGCGCCAACTCTGCCCATGCCGCCCTTACGCCTGACCAAACTCCGGATGAAGCAACTCCTCAAAGAGCCTCAGACTCAAGGAATAACGCGTCCCATAACCTCG
The DNA here is from genome assembly GCF_044456785.1 of Micromonospora sp. NPDC050795. Lineage (NCBI taxonomy): Bacteria > Bacillati > Actinomycetota > Actinomycetes > Micromonosporales > Micromonosporaceae > Micromonospora > Micromonospora sp. NPDC050795. The sequence goes on from NZ_JBITGE010000038.1 coordinate 17,213, forward strand.
TCGGATACCGTCCGCAGTTGCAAGGTGCCACTTGAATCCATCGCCGGCAAGCTCGACCGCACTCCGTTCAGTAACGATGGACAGAACGTAATAAACGGGCTTCAACTTGGCTAATGTTGCGCATACCGACATATAATTCTTCTAGCCTGCCCTTCCGACTCTTAAGCTGCCTTTCGGAGGAAGACCTCCCCATCGGGGACAGGTACTCCCATTGACGCAGCGGGAGAAGGGGGCAACGCGATGCGTGGCACCGACTGGAACTGACAAGTTCGACACAGGACTTCTAAGGGCCCGAGCAGTAGGCTGCGAGAACGCGCAGGCAGTCCTCCGGGAGCGGCATGACCCTTCCTCAACGACGAGAGATTGAGACCGATCGGCGGTTGTTGCTGCTCGTCGGTCTCGTCGTCGTTGTTGCCGCCGTCATCGTCGCCACGTCATTCCCGGCCGCGTTGAGTTCGGCGAAGCCGGAGACGGTGAACGACGCTGCGGTCCTGGTCATGCTTACGCTCATGATCGCGTTGGGCACGCTGGTCAAGGCCCGTGTACGGATCCGGTCGACGACCCAGTCGATCAGCTGGAACGAGACAGCGATCATCGTCGGTGCAGCCATCGCGCCAACGTCGGTAGTCGTGCTCTGCACCGCTGTCGGGATCGCCCTCGCCTCGATTCGCCTCACACCGATAAAGCTGGCTTTCGGTATCGGCAAGAACGTCATCGTGGCTTGGGGCGCCGGCACGGCACTCGCGATGACGACCTGGACCTGGCCGCCCACGGAAACGGGCCCCCTGATGCTGCTGGGGCCGTTGGCCCTCGCCTACCTGGTCGCGGCACTCCTGGACGACGTGCTCGCCATCCCAGTCATCGCGCTCGCCTCTCAGACCAGGATCGCGAAGCACTTCCGCAGCAACCTCGACCTTCGGCTCGCTGGCTTCGCCGTGCGGTTCGCCGTCGCGGCCTGCACGCTGCTGATCATCCGGATCGACCCGCGGCTCCTGCTCGCCGTGCCACCCCTGGTCCTGAGCCTGCACCTCGCCTACTCCGCGCGCATCCGAGGCCGCACCGAGCAACAGGCGTGGCAGCGGCTCGCCCGCACCACCGACGCGCTCAACGTGGTCGACCTCGACGACGTCCTCACCACCGCCGTCACCCAGGCCGCCGAGCTGTTCTCCGCCGACGAGGTCGAGATCGAGTTGAGCGACGGCAGCCGCACCGTACGCGGCGGCACCGGCGGCATCACCTTCGACGGCCCCCCCGGCACGCCCACCGACGTGAACGGCACGATCGTCCTGGCACCGCTGGAAGGCCATGACCGGACGGTCGACGTCGGCATGCTTCGACTGCGTTTCCGCGGCCCGGTGCAGCTCTCCGAACGGGAGCAGTACACCCTGCGCACCTTCGCCTCCGCTCTCTGCACCGCCGTCCGCAACGCCCAGGCGTACGCCGAACTGGCCCGGGTCGCCGGAGAGCACGCGTACGCGGCCTCGCACGACGCACTGACCGGCCTGGCCAACCGCCGGCACCTCCTCGACGAGGGCACCGAACAGTTGAGCACCCGCCATGCCGAAGGGGTGACCGCGCTGGTGCTGATCGACCTCAACCATTTCAAGGAGGTCAACGACACGCTCGGGCACGCCGCCGGCGATCAGGTGCTGGTGCAGGTGGCCGACCGGTTGCGGGCTGCTGCCCAGCCGAGCGACCTGGTGGCCCGCCTCGGCGGCGACGAGTTCGCCGTACTCATGCGCGGTCTGCCGGCCCCGGCGGTCGCCGCGCACCGGGCCGAGACGCTGCTCGCCGCCCTGCACGAGCCGTTCGAGTTGGACGGCATGCGCATCAGCGTCGAAGCCAGCGGCGGTATCTCCGCCGCCCCGTCCAACGGCGGCATGGCCGAGTTGCTGCGCCGCGCCGACGTGGCCATGTACCAGGCGAAGCGAGCCGGGCAGCGGATCTCCACGTACGCCCCGACCCGCGACACCGCCGACCTCGGGCGCCTCACCCTCGGCGGTGACCTACCGCGCGCGGTCGCCGACCACGAGTTCGTCGTCAACTTCCAACCCATCGTCGACCTGGGCACCGGTGAGGTGACCAGCGCCGAGGCCCTGGCCCGCTGGCACCACCCCACCCACGGCCTGATCGACCCACTGCGGTTCCTGGAGGCGGTGGAACGGTCGGGCCTGCTACCGGCCTTCGCCGAAGCGATCCTCGACCAGGCGCTGATCGCGGCGGTGAGTTGGCACGACGCCGGCTTCGACGTACCGGTCGCGGTCAACGTGTCCCCGCGCAGCCTGCTCGACGCGCGGTTCCCCGGCTCGGTGCTGGCCCGCCTCCGCGCCCACGACCTACCACCGGACCGGCTGATCCTGGAGTTGACCGAGACGCTGACCCTCAGCCAACTCGACGTGGTCGACCGGGTGCTCAGCCGACTGCGCGACGAGGGCGTCCGGTTGGCGTTGGACGACTTCGGCACCGGCTACTCCTCACTCTCGCTGCTCTCCCGAATCCCGGTTCACGAGCTGAAGATCGACCGGAGCTTCGTGACGACGATGGAGAGTTCGGCGGAGGCCGCCGCCGTCATCCGCTCCACCCTCGACCTGGGTCGCAGCCTCGACCTGGACGTGGTGGCCGAGGGGGTGGAGAGCGAGCCGCAGCGGCGGGCCCTCTGGGAGTTGGGCTGCGTCGCCGGCCAGGGGCATCTGTTCGCCCGGCCGATGCCGTCCGGCACCCTGCTCGCGGCGATGCAACGCGGCTCGGGCGGCCGACCGGGCACTCTCGCCGCGCCGCTGCACGACACCGGGGCGGTGATCCGGTTGAGCCAGAACCGCCGCCAGGCCGGCCGCTCCAGGCCCGACCGCCAGCCACACCTGCCCGCCTGAGCAGGCATCGGCCCGCTGCGCGGGCAGCCCGGTCTGCCAGACTGTCGCGCGTGATCGTCGACGACCCGACCGTCCACCGCAGTCGCTGGCACTGGCGCTCTGTCGACAACGCCGCCGGCGGGCTCGCCCTCGACCTGGGCCTCTACGCCGTGTCGGCCACGTTCGCGGCGATCACAGCTGTCACGTCCACCCTGCTGCCGCACCGCGCCTGGGGCGCGGTCGCCGCCGTCGGCTACCTGCTCGCGACGCTGACGGTGATCGCCCAGCTTCTGCTGCGTCAACGCTCTCCAACCTCCCGGCTGACCGGTCTGCCAGCCCGCTGGGCGGTCACCGGTCTCGCCTGGGCCACCACCACACTGCTGCCCCTGACCTGGCAGAGCATCGACCGGGCCGGTGGGCGCACCGACCGGGCCCAGGAGGAGGTGCTGGTCGTGGAGCAGGCCGGCAGCCGCCTCCTGGAACACGGCACGCCGTACCTCGGACCGGACGCCATCGCCGCCCTGCCACCGGGCGAGCAACTGATGGGCTACACCCCGTACCAGCCCGGCATGGCGATGTTCGGCCTGCCCAGGGCGCTGCTCGACACCTGGTGGACCGACTCCCGGGTCTGGTTCGCGGTCGGCACCGCGCTGGCGCTCGCCCTGGCCGTGGCCGCCCTGCGCCGAACACCGGCCACCACGGGCGAAGCCACCGCCGGCCAGGCCACCACCAGCGAGGCCACCAACGCCGCGACCCGCCGACGGGACGCCGCCCTGCTGCGCGGTGTGCAGGCCGCCACCGTACTGCCGATCTGCGCCCTCACCCTCGCCACCGGCGGGGACGACCTACCCGTACTCGCGCTCTGCCTGCTGGCCCTCGCGTTCGCCGCCGCCGACCGGCCCGGCCGGGCCGGCGTCGCGGTCGGACTCGCCGGCGCGCTGAAGTTGTTCGCCTGGCCGGTCGCCCTGGTCCTGATCGTCTGGGGCCTGACCCGACGCGCCGGCACCCGGGTCGCCGTCGGCGCGATCGGCCTGCCCATCGCCGCACTACTGCCGGCGCTGCTGGTGGACCGCGACGCCCTCACCGAGAACGTGCTGCGCTTCCCCCTCGGCCACGGGCTGGTCACCAGCCCCGCGCAGTCCCCGTTCCCCGGCTACCTGATCGCCAACGCGCTACCCGCGGGCCGGCTGGTCGCCGCCGGGCTGCTGATCGCCGCCGGACTGGCCATCGCCGTCCGGCTCGCCCGCCGCCCGCCCCGCACCGCCGTCGCCACCGCGCTGATCTGCGCGTACGGGCTGCTCGCCGCCATCGCCCTCATGCCGACCACCCGCTTCGGCTACCTGCTGTACCCGTTGGCCCTGCTGACCTGGGCCCCCGCCCTGCACCGCCCGGTCGACACACCGGCCGCCACCGTTGCCGACGAACCCTCCGGTCGGAGCACTTCGACCTAACTTCCGGGCGGAACGGCACGTCAGGGCGTAGACCTGAAGGCATGACCACGTACCGCGACCGGGCCGACGCCGGCCGGGTGCTCTCCGAACGGCTCACCGCGCTCATCGGCGAACCGGACGTCGTCGTCCTCGGCCTCGTCCGGGGCGGCCTGCCGGTCGCCCGGGTCGTCGCCGAACGGCTCGGCGCACCACTCGACGTGCTTGTCGTCCGCAAGCTCGGCGTGCCGTGGGCCCGGGAGGTCGCCTTCGGCGCACTCGGTCCGGGCGGTGTCCAGGTGCTCAACGACCCGGTGGCCAGCCGACTCAGCAACGACGACATCGCCGAGGTCCGTCACCGGGAGCAGGCCGAACTGGAGCGCCGGGAACGGCTCTACCGGGGCGACCGCCCACAGGTGGACCTCACCGGGCGGACCGCCGTGATCGTCGACGACGGCCTCGCCACCGGCGCGACCGCCCGCGTCGCCGTCGAGGTCGTCCGCCAACTCGGGGCACACCGCGTCGTGGTCGCGGTCCCGGTCGGCGCGCAGGAGGCGTACGAACTACTCTCCGCCGAGGCCGACCAGGTCGTCTGCGCCCAACGCCCCGCGGACTTCGGCGCGGTCAGCGCCTACTACGACGACTTCCACGAGGTGACCGACGAAGAAGTCACCGAGGCGCTCACAGCAACTGCATAGGTACACCAGGTACCGTCGGGCGATGAGTAGCCTTACCTGCCCTAAATGTCGCGGAGAAATGCGCCAGTACGAACGCAGTGGCGTCGTCATCGACCAGTGCGGGGAGTGCCGAGGCATCTTCCTGGACCGCGGCGAGCTGGAGAAGCTGTTCGAGGCGGAGGCCAACTGGAGCCGCCAACAGACCGGAGGCGCGCCTGGGCAGCCCGCGCAACAGCCGGCCGGCTACCCACCCCCGCCGCCCCCGCCGCACCAGCCCGGTTACGGCACCGTCCCGCCGCCCCCGCCGCCCGCCCACGGCTACCCGCCGCAGCCGGCCTACGGCCACCAGCAGCAGCAGCACCACGGCTACCACGGCCACTACCGGCAGAAGAAGCGCAAGGGCTTCCTCGACGACATGTTCGGCTGACCCCGGGCCGACCTTCCGCCCGGGTCGATCACGCGTCGACCCGGGCACACCGCCCGCGCCATTGATCGTTGGCGCGCGCCACGCTTCGTGCGAGGCTCAATCGCATGACCGCGATCCGACCGGATGAGGCGCTGGCCCAGGCGTACGACGGCATCACAGCGGTGGTCGGTCGCCTCGACGACTCCGGCCTGCAACAGGCCACCCGCTGCCGGGGCTGGCTCGTCGCCGACCTGCTCCTGCACGTGCTCGGCGACGCCCAGCGGGCACTCGTCACCCTGGCCAGCCCCGTCGACGGCCCTGCCGATGTCGACGACGTGAGCTACTGGCGCGACTTTCCCGGCGGCGACGACGAGGCCGCCCGCCATGCCTGGTGGGTCCGCCGCTCGGCTGCCGCCTTCGACCGCCCGACCAGGATCGTCGACCTCTGGCGGGACACCGCCCCGGCCGCGGTCCGCGCCGCCGCGTCAGCCAACCCCGACGGGTACGTGACCACCCAGGGACACGTGCTGCGCGTACCGGATTTCCTCGCCACCCTGACCACCGAGGCCGCCGTCCACCACCTGGACCTGACGCTGGAACTGCCCGACGCCCCGCCGCCCGGCCCACTGGCCGTACAGGTCGCGGTAGCGACAATGGACGGCCTACTCAGCGACGACACCGTTCGACCCGCCGCGTGGGACGACAACGACTTTCTACTGAAGGCCACCGGGCGCGTACCGCTGACCGACCGGGACCGGCTGGAGCTGGGTGAGTCGGCAGGCTGGTTCCCACTGCTCGGCTGACCGACGACAGGCGGGCGCGTCGCTCAGCCGATGGCCATGTCGACGAAGCGGGACAGGTGCAGCTGAGCCGCGACGGTCACCGTGTCGGTGGGTCCATTTCGATGCTTGGCAACAATAAAATCCGCCTCCCCGGCCCGCGGCGACTCCTTGTCGTAGTAGTCGTCGCGGTGCAGCAGGATGACGACGTCGGCATCCTGCTCGATCGAGTTGTGGGTGGCGATGCCGTTGGCGATGAAGTTGTGCTTTCCAAGCACAGTTGCGTCGAACACTTCTTGCTCACCCAGCGACTCGATGGACACGATCGAGTCCCAGAAGATGTCGTTGGTCGCGTGCAGGTCAAGGTCGGCCGCGTCGAGGACGGTGGCGATCGCCGCCAGCCGGGAGCGGCTGGGCGCATGCTTCCAGAGGGTGCTGCCGCAGAACTGGGTGCCGATGGCCTTCGCGAACTCACGGTGCGTCATGCCCTGCTCGACCAGAATTTCCTTGACTCTGGTCCACACCTCGCGCGGCACGGTGTCAACGTTGGTGTTGCTCTCCGTCGACTCCAGAGCAGCAAGCAGAGCAGCGCAGCCCTCCGAGCGTTGCCCGTAGACGCCAATCTCGCGCAGGAACCTCAACTGGTCGTCCCGACCGGAGATGTCGAGCGTGTACTGAGGGCGATGTCCTACGACTGGTACGGCCCGCAGCCGGGCTGTGATGCCGTACCTGAGGAGCAGTCGAGAGATGTCCTCAAGCATTCGACGGCTCGTGGAAGCGAAATATACGCGCCCTCCGCGGCCTGTGCCGTTGACGGTCACCGAACCGTCCGTGGCCCAGAGATGCCGCAGGAAGCTGGTGATCTGTTCCTTGGGCAGGCTGAAGACAGCAGAAGGAAGGAACTTTTCGTGTGACCTCAAACCGAAGAGACCCAGCTCGTCCAGCCAAGACGCGATCGGGTTACGCCGACCGCGAGCCAGGCGATAAGGCCCCGGCAGGCGGAGGGTTGTCACACTCGCAGCCGCATAGTCGTCGCGCACGGCGGCGATCCCGAAGTGCTTCGCTGCTTCCGCCACGGCCTGTAGGTTCAGCTCATCACAACTTGCGTACCGGATGGGTTGGTGCCGCACGAAGGACCCGTCGCCCAACAGGTGCGCCAACATGACCACCTCGGCGTCGACCCACGGGCGGGTGACCATGGGAGGCGGTAGGTGTCTGGGCGTAGCAATGCGATCTCCGGGCGACAGCTCACCGAGCGGCAACCAGCCGGTGAACGCTAGGAACGGATGGTTCGCTGTTGCGTCGATCTGCTTGCCCGACGCGAGGGTCAGCCGGAACACCTCGCGAGTGCCGCTCGGGAAGACGTGGGTCATGGTGCGAGGCGTATAGCGAAGGCTCTCGTCCAACGCCCAGACCGGGATGTCCTTTGCGCCGCTGGACAACAGCTCACCGAGCGTGATCTCGGTATTGTCATCCGCTCGAACCACGCGGGTCTCCGCCGTGAGGCAGCCTGATTCACGCAGGTCGGACAGCTGGGGTCGCTTGTCGGTGCGCTGCTCCGGGCCACGGTTCAGCTGACTGACCGCGATCACCGGGCACTCGACCTCCTTGGCCAACAGCTTCAGGCCACGGGACAGGTCGGCGACCTCCTGCTGGCGGCTCTCGGTGCGCTTCGGTGAGGTCATCAGCTGGAGATAGTCGACGACGATCATCTTGAGGTCGTGCCGCTGCTTGAGCCGCCGGGCCTTGGCCCGGATCTCCATCAGGTTCATGCTCGGCGTGTCGTCGACGAAGAGTGGGGCCTCGCTGATCTCGCCCATGCACCGGGCCAGCTTGGTCCAGTCGTCGTCGGAGAGCTGACCGCTGCGCAGCACGTGCAGCGGCACCCGCGCCTCGGCGGAGAGCAGCCGCATGACGATCTCGACCTTGCTCATTTCCAGCGAGAAGATGGCCGCGGCCTGGTTGGCGCGAATAGCTGCATTTCGGGCAAAGTCCATACTTGCCGTAGATTTACCCAAACCAGGCCTGCCTGCCACGATGATCAACTGTCCGGCGTGCAGGCCGTTGAGCAGCCGGTCCAGGTCGCTGAAGCCGGTCGGCACGCCGGTCATCATGCCGCCGGTCGCGCCCACCGCCTCGATCTCGTCCAACGTCGGCTGCAACATGTCCGCGAGGATCGCGAAGTCCTCGCTGACCCGCCGTTCGGTGACGTCGTACACGGCCTGCTGGGCGAGGTCGACGACGTCGTCCACGTCGCGGCTGCCGCCGCTGGCGGTGCCGTAGCCGAGCTGCACGATCTTCGTGCCGGCCTCGACCAGTCGGCGTAGCACCGCCCGCTCGCTGACGATGCGGGCGTAGTACGCGGCGTTGGCGGCGGTGGGCACGCTGGCGATGAGTGTGTGCAGGTACGGCGCGCCACCGATGCGTACCAGATCACCGGAGTCGGCGAGGGCCGCCGCGACGGTGATCGAGTCGGCCGGCTCACCCCTGCCGTAGATGTCGAGGATGATGTCGAAGATGGTGGCGTGCACCGGCCGGTAGAAGTCGTTGGTCTTGAGGATCTCGACGACGTCGGCGATGGCGTCCTTGGAGAGCAGCATGCCGCCGAGGACGCACTGCTCGGCGGCGACGTCCTGGGGCGGGGTCTTGTCGAACTGGCCATCCCGCTGGGCGGGTGGCTGGCCTCCGCCGGAGCGTGGCTCTGCCCGCATGTCGTCGGTGACCGACACGGGTCCCCCCTCCACTGCGCCGGATCCAACCCCAGCTCTACTGCTGGGGTGCGACACTTCTCCTCCGACCGGGCCGGTCGATCGGGGGCCATCGCCGGCGGTCGAGGGCCAACCATACGGACCCCGAGGTCAGAGACTCAACAACGCCGGTGGACGAGCCTCGGGACAACCTGTGGATCCCGGTGGACAGCATGTGCGCAGCGTGTGCACAGCCTGTGGATAACCATTGGGGAATTCTCGGCCATAAGTCGTTGACCTGCTAAGACATACTCCCCAGCCTGTGGAGGAGAATATTTCGGTCGGGCCTGTGACACGATCGTCCCGTACTATCTCCAGCGAACGGCTACACCTGGACAGCGGATTCCGCTTTCGGTTCAGAAGGGTCACACTCCGGCCGTGAATTACCGGGACTGGGGACGCGGCGATGGCAGCCCGCGCGAGCGCCAGCCAACCGCCTCGTGGAGTGAGCGCGCGGCGTCTGTTCCGGTTGATCCGTACGACGAGGACGGGCGCTACCGCACCTCCAGCCGTCGACGTGCGTTGGAACGCGGCCAGGACGAGCCTGTCGACGCCTACCTGCCCCGGTGGGCGCTGGAGTCAGGGGTCCGGCACGCGGACGGCGCTGGTCGGCACGCGGCACCGGACGACGACGAGGACGAGCCCGAGCGGCCGATCTCCGGGGCGGGCCGACGGTCCGCCGAGTCGTCGGGTGGTCGGCGGCGGGGCAGCGAGCCGCGTCGACGGGAGCAGGCAGCGATCGGCCCGGCACCGGACTCGGACCACACCCGGGAGTGGACACTCGACCGTCCGCAGGACCAGGGTTATTCCGGCCGCCGACGGGCCGACGCCGGGGAGGACGAGCCGATCTCTGGTGCTGTCTCGGAACGGCGTCCCCGCCGCGCGCCGGTTGGCCGTCCGCAGGTGATCTGGTCGGGCGGGGAGCCGGAGTCCCCCCCGAGCGAGCAGGTCCCGGACCAGGAGCCGAGCCGTCCCACCCGGCGTAGCCGTCGTGCGGCGGAGGAGTCCTGGTCCCGTCCGGCGGCCGACCCGTGCGTCCGCAGTTCGGAGCAGGTGTCGGAGCCGGATCCGTCGTACCCGCCTGCTGTGGACCCGTGGGATGCCTCGGGCGTGCACGCGTGGCCGCCGGCGGACAGCGGGGACCTCAGCGGGCAGTGGTCGGCGGTGGAGAGCGTCGGTGGCTGGGAACGGTCGGACCGCACCGGCCAGTGGGAGCGGTCCGCGATCGAGGACGACCAGTGGGACCGTACGATGGCGCCGCGCTCCGATCGACCGGCGGCTGCCGAGGGGTGGCCGAGCCGGGAGGACGGGTTCTGGTCCGGCACCCGGTTGGCTGATGACGACCCGCGTTGGATGGACCCGACGACGTCGGCGCCCCGGTCTCCGGTGGTGGGATACACCGCCCCACGGCCGCGCAGCGCGCCTGCGCCTGCGCCGCGTACGGGCACGCCGCGTCCGGGTACGCCCCGGCGGAGGGCGGACCGGCCGGCGGTGGGAACGGCGTCGGTACGTCGGCGGGTCGAGTCGGCGGCCACGGGTGCCTGGGCGCGGCGCCTGGAGGACGACCTGCTCGACCCGGATCCGGGTGGATCGGTCCGGCCTCTGCTGTATACGGCGGCCTGTTACCTGGTGCCGGCGATGCTGATCTTCGTTTGGCTGTTGACGTTGGACAGTCAGGCGCCGGCTGGTTGTGTGACCGACATCAGCGGAGGCGGGTGTGAGTCCGCCCGGTCCCGCGCGCTGGAGTCACTCCTGGCCGGTACGCCGCGCTTCGGTCTGGCTCTGGTGAGCAGCCTGGTGGTGGCGGCGCTGCTGCGGCGGGTGGGTACGACCTGGCGCTCGGCGACCATCGCGGTGGCCGCCGCGGTGGTGGGCGGCGGCCTCTCCACGGTGTTGATCAGCGCGGTGACGGGCCAGCCCATCGGGTGACCCGTCGTCGGGTCGGGGGACGCCCGGCCGTGGCCCGGGTTGCCGCGTTGGACGACGTACGCACGAGAGCCCGCACCGATCGCTCGGTGCGGGCTCTCGTGGTGGTGTTGCGGACGTCAGCCCTGAACGACGTTCAGGTTGAACGACGCGGTCACCTCGGGGTGCAGCTTGATCTTCACCGGGTAGGTGCCGGTCGACTTGATGTGACCGGGCACCTCCAGCCGACGCCGGTCGAGGACCGGGCCGCTGGCCGTCTTGACGGCGTCGACGATCTCGGCCGGGGTGACCGAGCCGAAGAGCCGTCCGCCGTCGCCGGCGCGGACCTTCAGGTTGACCTTGAGACCCTCGAGCTGAGCCTTGACCTCGTTGGCGTGGTCGAGGTCGCGGATCTCGCGAGCCCCACGGGCCCGCTTGATAACCGTGACCTGCTTTTCCGCGCCCTTGGTCCAGACGATCGCGAAGCCCTGCGGCAGCAGGTAGTTACGGCCGTAGCCGTTCTTGACCTCGACGATGTCGCCCGGGGCACCGAGGCCGGACACTTCCTGAGTCAGGATGATCTTCATATCGGTGCCTCCTCTCAGCGGGTGGTGGCCGTGTACGGCAGGAGCGCCATCTCACGGGCGTTCTTGACCGCACGGGCGATCTGCCTCTGCTGCTGCGAGGTCACGCCGGTCACCCGACGAGCGCGGATCTTGCCGCGATCGGAGATGAACTTGCGCAGCAGAGCGGTGTCCTTGTAATCGATGTAGGCGATCCCGTCCTTGTCGAGCGGGTTCACCTTCTTCTTCGGCTTGCGCAGTGCCGCAGCCTTGGCCGTTGCACGTGCTCCTGGTTTGCGATCGCGAGCGCTAGGCGCCATTAGAACGGTGGCTCCTCGTCAAAATTGGCGCCCGAACCGGCACGCGCGGGAGAGGGAGCGGCCGAAGCCCAGGGGTCGTCGAAGTTGCCTCCGCCGCCGCCCTGGTTGCCACCACCACCGCCGCCACCGAAGCCGCCGCCACCGCCGCCGGAGCGGGACATCTTCTGCACCTTTGCCGTGGCGTAGCGCAGCGACGGGCCGATCTCGTCGACCTCAAGCTCGATGACTGTGCGCTTCTCACCCTCGCGGGTCTCGTACGACCGCTGACGCAGCCGGCCCGACACGATCACCCGGGCGCCACGCTGCAGCGACTCGGCGACGTGCTCGGCGGCCTGCCGCCACACGGTGCATGCGAGGAACAGCGGCTCGCCGTCCTTCCATTCGTTCGACGCCTTGTCCATGAAACGGGGCGTCGAAGCGACTCGGAACTTGGCGACCGCAGCCCCGGAGGGGGTGAACCGCAACTCGGGGTCATCGGTCAGATTGCCGATGACCGTGATGGTGGTGTCTCCTGCCATGACCATCTCCTCGCGCACTCAGCGTCTCGTCGTACAGGCTCTCAGAGCCCTCCGACAGAGTCGCGGAGGCTGATCCGGACGAACCGGGGGTTGGAAGGCTTAGCGCATTTCCGGTCGGATGACCTTGGTGCGCAGCACGGACTCGTTGAGCCGGAGCTGACGGTCCAGCTCGGCCACCGCAGCAGGCGTGGCCTGCAGGTCGATGACGGCGTAGATGCCCTCGGCCTTTTTGTTGATCTCGTACGCGAGGCGCCGGCGGCCCCACACGTCGGTCTTCTCAACCGAGCCACCCGCGGTCCGAATCACGTTCAGGTACGTGTCGAGCGACGGTGCGACGGTGCGCTCCTCGAGGCTGGAGTCGAGGATGACCATCAGTTCGTAGTGACGCAAGACGTGCTCACCTCCTGTGGGCTAAGCGGCCACGGTCCTTCCGTGGCAGGAGGTCTTGTGTCGCTGCCCGCACGCGCCGAGGGAACCCGGCCGGACGCGGACAACCTGACCAGGATACCCGGTCCGAACGATCATGCCCGGGGTGGTCGGGTCCGGACCTGGACGAGCCGGCGGGGGCCCACCGTCCGACCGTCAAGCGGTCGGTGGTGAACCCCCGTCTACGAGGCCGCGGGGCGTCCGGTCCGCATTCCTTGGGTGGGACCTGGGGAGGAACGACCACACCGATGAGGTTGGACCGAAGACGCCCCGCGGAGCTTTATCGTGTTGTTATCTGACGATACAACAGCACTCGTACCTTGTAGGGGGGAAAAGCACAATTTTCCGAGATCTGTCGTTGCTCGGTACCCGTTGTGCGATGGGTCGCCCCCGCTGCGCCGGGCCGCGCCGCGGGGGTGACCTCGCTGTCGGCCGTCGACCGCCGGTCGCCGTGTGCGACGCTCGCGCCGCTGGCGGCACCGGGACGCTGGTCGCCGGTTCACACCCATCAACGATCGTCGGTCCCTCCGGTGACGCGACACCGCCCCGGCCGTCGCCCCGGCGGTCGGGGGCGCGACGTAGGCTCGCTCGCATGCGTATCGGAGCCCACGTCGACTCGACCGACCCGCTGGCGGAGGCGGCCGCCCGGTCCGCCGAGACCGTGCAGTTCTTCCTCGCCGACCCACAGGGTTGGAAGGCACCCAAGCCTCGCGAAGACGCCGATCGGCTGCGCGCCGCCGAGGTCGACCTCTACGTGCACGCGCCGTACGTCATCAACGTGGCCACACTCAACAACCGCATCCGGATCCCGAGCCGCAAGCTGCTGCTCGGGCACGCCAACGCGGCCACCGCCATCGGCGCCAAGGGCCTGATCGTCCACGGTGGGCACGTCAACGCCGGCGACGACCTGGCCGTGGGCTTCGACAACTGGCGCAAGACCTTCGCGTACGCGGCGGACTCCGGCGGTTTCGGCGTACCGGTCCTAATCGAGAACACCGCGGGCGGCGACAACGCCTGCGCCCGACGGCTGGACGCTCTCGCCCGACTCTGGGACGCCATCGGCGACTACGAGGTCGGCTTCTGCCTGGACACCTGCCACGCGTACGCGGGCGGCGAGGAGCTGCTCGGCCTGGTCGACAGGGTCAAGGCGATCACCGGGCGGATCGACCTGGTGCACGCCAACAACTCCAAGGGCGCGTTCAACTCCGGCCAGGACCGACACGACAACCTGGGCGGCGGGACGATCGACCCGGAGCTGGTGGTGGCGGTGATCCGGGCGGCCGGCGCGCCGGTGGTCGTCGAGACACCGGGCGGCGTGACCGGCCAGGCCGCCGACATCGACTTTCTGCGTGAGCAGCTCGGAGCGGAGAGCCCGGCGGCATGACGAGCGGACAGCCCGGGACCGGCAACGCCCGGCCCACCCCCACCGGCGCGGCCGGCGAGAGTCAACCCGCCACCACTGCCGCGGCCGGAACCCCCACCCAGCCGGCTCGCACCTCCGACAAGGCCCCCGCCGGGACCACCGCGGACCAGTCCCCGCCTGTCGGCGGCGACACGACCGGAGCCACCCCGAAGGGCGACGCCGGGGCAGAGCGCGCGACGAATGGTGCCGCCAGCAAGGACGCGGTCCGGCACGGCGACAAGCAGGGCAACTCGGCCGAGAAAGACAACGCGGCCGAGAAAGACAACGCGGCCGAGAAAGACAACGCGGCCAAGAAGGACGACACGGCCAAGCAGGACGCTGGCCAGGGCGGCACCGCAACCGGCGACAGCACCGCCACTGGCACCGACGCATCCAAGAACAGCGGCACGACCAAGGACAGCAAACCGGCCAAGGACAGCGACCCGGCCAAGGACGCGAAGGCGGACGGCGCCGACGCTACGGACAAGGCCGACAGCGAGGCGAAGCCGGTCGGCCCGGAGCGTTGGGAGGCGTTCGCCTCCGCACCGGAGCCACGGCCCTCCATCTTCAGTCGGGCGGGCCGGGCGGTCGGGCGGTTCCTGATCCACGAGTGGACCCTGGCCGCCCTCGGCGCGTTGGCACTGGCCGTGCTGATGACCTGGCCGACGCTGCGCTATCCGCGCTACACCCTTCCGCAGGACTACTGGGACCCGAGCCTGCAAGCCTGGCAGATGGCCTGGTCCGGGCACATCCTGCTGGCCGAGCCGGCGCGGCTGTGGCAGTCCAACACGTTCTTCCCCGAGCTGTGGAGCTTCGCGTTCTCCGACACGCTTCTCGGGTACGCCCCAGCCGGGATGCTCGGCAGCGGTCCCGAGGACGCCGTGCTGCGCTACAACATCATGTTCGTGCTGGCGCACGCGCTCGCCACGCTCGGGGCGTACGCGCTGGCCCGACAGCTCGGGGCCGGCCGGATCGGCGCGGCCGTCGCGGGCGTGAGCTACACCTACGCGCCGTGGCTGCTGGCCCAGGCCGGGCATCTGCACGTGCTGTCCAACGGGGGCATTCCGCTGGCGCTGGCGATGTTGGCGCGCGGGCACGGGTGGTCGCTGCGACACGGCTACCGGCCGGAGCGCCGGCACGACGGTTGGGTCTACGCGGGTTGGCTGGTGGCGGCCTGGCAACTCAGCCTCGGCTTCGGCATCGGGCTGCCATTCGCGTACTTCCTGGCCGGTGCGGTGCTGGTCACTGCCGTCTTCTTCTTCGCGCGGCGGCTGCGCACCGGGCAGGCCGTTCCGTTCGGTCGCCGGTTGTTCGCCGCCGACGTGCTCGGTGGGGTGTTGTTCGCCGGTGTCGGTCTGCTGATGGCGTTCCCGTTCTTCAAGGTGACCGAGCTGCACCCGTACGCCGAGCGCACCATCGGCGACATCAGCCTCTTCTCGCCACCGGCGTCGGGCTTCGTGACAGCGCCCGGTGAGTCGCGGATCTGGGGTGGGCTGCACGAGGGGGCCCGGGCGGCGCTGCCGTGGCACCCGGAGATGACCCTGCTGCCGGGCTTCGTGCTCTACGCGCTCGCCGCAGGCGGGTTGTTCTTCTCGGTCTGGCGGTTGCGGCACCGACTGCTGCTGCTCGCCGGGGTGGTGCTGACGATGGTCTTCGCGATGGGCACCCGTTTCTTCGACGGCACCTTCACCTACGTTCCCCTCTTCGAGCACCTGCCGGGCTGGAGCGCGTTGCGTACCCCCGGGCGGTTGATGCTCTGGACCACGTTGTTGCTCGGCCTGCTCGCGGCGGGCGCGGTCACCGCGCTCACCGACCGGGTCCGCGAGTTGACCGCGCAGCGGATTCCGTCGTGGCCGGGGCCGTGGCTGCGGATGGCCACCCTGCTGCCGTTGCTGCTGGTCGCCGTCGAGGGCCTGAACACCACCCCGCACCCGGTGGTGCCGACCCAGCCGGCGGCGATGCGTTCGGCGGAGGGTCCGCTGCTGGTGCTGCCCAGCAACCAGAGCCTGGACCAGCACGTGATGCTCTGGTCGACCAGTGGGTTCCCCGACGTGGTCAACGGCGGGAGCGGCTTCACACCGCGCCAGCTCGACGATGTTCGTCGGGTGAGCCAGTCGTTCCCGGACCAGACGAGCATCGACTACCTGCGCACGCTCGGCGTTTGCAGTGTGGTGCTGCTGCGCGGCCAGGTGGCTGGCACGCCGTGGGAAATCACCATCGACGCGCCGGTCGAGTCGCTCGGCATCAGTCGGCAGGAGGTCGGGGAGGCCGTCGTCTACCGCCTCTGAGGCTTCAGGGCGGGTTTTCGGGGGAGCCCGCCCGGCTCCGGGCGGTCAGGCTTGATCCCTGCGCCGGGCGGGCTCCCCCGAAAACCTGACCTGGTCCGGGCCGCGTTCGGCCTGAAGGGGTCAGGTGGTGATGGGTTCCACGGAGGGTTCGCTTCTCGCGGGGCGGCGCCAGCGGTCTATCCAGGGGGCGTCCGGGGCGCCGTCGAGAACGCCGCCGTCCGGGTCGTCCGGGTAGGTGGCCCGCACCGCGTCCTGCTCAGGGTGCAGGATCTCCTTGACGACGAACACGCAGAGCACCACCACAGTGGCCAGTCGGAACGTCGAGGCCAGCACGAACACCCCCTCCGGGAAGACAGGCTTGCTGGTTGCCGCGCCGAGCAGTTCCCCGTAGAAGGCGACGAAGTAGCAGACCTCGGCGATCTGCCAGGCCAGGAACGCGCCCCACTTCGGCCGGGCGAGCACCACGAGCGGGAGCATCCAGAGCACGAACTGCTGCGACCAGACCTTGCTGAAGATCAGGAACGCGGCGACCACCAGGAAGGCGAGCTGACCCAGCCGGGGTCGGCGCGGTGCCCGCAGCGCCAGCACGGCGATGCCGAGGCAGGCCAGCCCGAACAGCGCGTACGAGACGGTGTTGAGGGTCGGGATGTTGGCGTTGAGCCACTCGAACGGGCCGAGGCTGGCGGGGTCGTTGCCGACCTTGCCGTCAAGGTAGCGCCCGATGTACCAGAGCGTGCCCCAGTCGATCGGCCGGGTGGTGTTCAGCTCGAAGAACCGGTCCCAGTTCTCCGGGTACGCCCGCGCGGCCGGCAGGTTCACCAGGACCACCGCCGCGACAGCCGTCCCGATGGCGATGAGCGCGGCCCGAACCCGGTCGGCCCGTAGCGCCAGGATGAGGATCGGCCCGAGCAGGAACAGCGGCCAGAGCTTCGCCGCGCCGGCCAGACCGAGCAGCACGCCCGCCACCGCCGGTCGTTTTCGGGCCCAGGCGAGCAGGCCGAAGGCTGCCAGCCCGATGGCCAGCAGGTCCCAGTTGACGGTGGCGGTGAGCACCAGAGCCGGGGCGAGTGCGAACATCGCGGCGTCCCAGGGTCGTCGTCGGCGCAACGACAGGATCACCGCCACCGTGGCCACCGCGAGCGCGCCCAGCACCAGCGCGTTGAGGTTGTAGAACCACTGGCCCTGGTTGATGCTCGGGTCGCCGTCGCCGATGGCGTGCACCGGCAGACCCAGCGCGCCCATGAAGTAGCCGGTCAGCACCGGGTACTCGACCGGGTGGTCGCGGTAGGGCACCTTGCCTTCGTTGAGCCCTTCGGCGTAGTAGAGGGCGAGGACGTCGGTGTAGCAGAACCGCGTGTACTGGACGTTGTTCTGCCAGGCGCCGTTCTGGCAGGGCGATTTCTGCACCCAGTGCAACGCGAGCGTGAGACATACCAGCGCCAGCACGATCCGCGCGGCCGTCCAGAAGCGATGCTCCCGACCGGCCGGCCGGTTCAGCGTTGTCGCGTGGTCGCCGAGCGGCCCGCCGATGACGCTGGACATGCCGCGGACGAACCCGTCGGAGCGGGACGGGTGATCGGTGGTTCCGGCGTCGTCGATGCCGGGCGTCGACTGGGTGCTCATGAAGAGGCATCCTGCCGTACGACAGGGGTGCCCGTCCCATCCCGGCGCGGAGTTCCGGGTACGAAAACGCCGCCGCCGGCCGGGACGTGTCGTCCGGCCGGCGGCGGCGTCGTGTGCTGGTGCGGGTCACTCCCGGTTGGGTGGCAGGCTGGGCAACAGCCCGCCGCCACCACCACCTGTGCCGCCGCCACCCGGATTACCGCCGGGGTTACCGCCAGGGTTGCCACCGGGGTTACCGCCTGGATTGCCCCCAGGGTTACCGCCGCCGGGGTTGTTGCCGCCAGGGTTGCAGAGAATGTCGATCAGCGGGTTACAGGGTTGTCCCTGGCCGGGCTGACCCCCCGGGTTCGGCGGTGGCGGCGGGGGCGGCGGCGCTTCGCCGTTTCCGGAGTCCTTGTCGCCGATGTTCGCCGCCGGCGGGAAGTCCACCTTCGGTTTGCCCTTCAACGCCTCGTTCATGAACCGCTCCCAGATGTCGCCCGGGAGGTTGCCACCACTGACCTTGCGCTTGTCCTTGAGGATGAGTGGCTTCCGGTTCCCCACGTTGCCCACCCACACCGCGGTGGCCAACTGTGGCGTGTAACCGATCATCCAGGCGTCGCCGTTATCCTCGCTGCCGCCCTTGAGTTCCCAGGTGCCGGTCTTGGAGGCCGCCTTGCGACCGTCGTCGAGCCGGTGGTTGACAGCGGCCGGGTAGTCCTTCAGGACGGACGTCACATCGTCCACCACGCTCTTCTCGATTCTCCGCTTCGAGTCGAGCTTCTCGCTGTAGACCTTGTCCCACTTACCGGTGTTCGGGTTCTGCTTCTCCACCGAGTAGAGGAAGTGGGCCTTGTTGTAGACGCCCCCGTTGGCGAAGGTGGCGACGCCGTTCGCGTGGTCCAGCACGGTGATCGGATACTGGCCATAGCCGACCACGTTGAAGAACGGCTCCGGGGTGATGTCCTTCGGGTCGGTCTTGGTCAGGTCGTAGGACTTCGCCGGGTTGGTGTCGGTACGCCACATGGTGGTGACGCCCGCCTGCTTGGCCATGTCCACGACCTTGTCCGCGCCGATCTCCTCCGTGACGTAGTAGAACGGCACGTTCAGGGACTTGAGCGTGGACACCCGCAGTGTGCAGGAGTTACCGCAGTCGGGGTTGTCGTCGCCCGCGTTGCTGACCTTGAACTCGGTGCCTTCCGGCTTGAATGCCTTGCCCTTCCAGCGAGACTCGAGCGCCTTCTTCTCCTTGAGCGCCGCCGCCAACGTGTAGATCTTGAAGCTTGATCCGGGCGAGTGACCGCCGCTGATCGCCCCGGTGGAGTCGGTGTTCTTGCCGGCGTAGTCGGTGCCGGTGCCGTTGTCACCGCCGTAGTACGCGACGACCCGACCGTTGGTGGGGTCGATCGAGACCACCGCGGCCATGAGGTTGGACGGCTGACCGGCCAACTCGGAGCCCTTGGACTTGCGCTGGGCCGTCTCGACCGCCGCCGCCTGCATCTTCGTGTCCATTGTGGTGCGGATCCGGTAACCGCCGGACATCAGCGCCTGGGAGCACGACGGCTTGGCATCTGTCACCTCCGTGTCCTTTTCGACACAGATACCCCTGTCCCGCATCTCCTGCCGGACGTAGTTGATGACGTTGCCGTATGGCGTGTCGACGCCGAAGTCGACGCCGATGCCGCCCTTCTTCGGGGCCTTGATGGCCTTGATCGGGTACTCAGCAGGACGCGGCTCCATGCCGGGCACACCCAGCCAGCCCTCCTTGACCATGCCGTCGATCACGTAGTTCCAGCGATCCTGGGCCGCGGTCGGGTTGATGGCCGGGTCGTACCCCTGGTGCGTGGAGCTGGGTTCCGGCTGCTTGATCAGAGCCGCGAGGACGGCACCCTCGGCCGGGTTGAGCTTGCTCACCGACTTGCCGAAGTAGGTCTGCGCTGCGGCCTCGATGCCGTAGGCGCCCCGGCCGAAGTAGATCACGTTGAGGTAGTGCTGCATGATCTGCGGCTTCGTGTACTCGTCGTTGAGCTTGGAGGCGAAGATCGCCTCCTTCACCTTCCGGGCGTACGTGTCGTCCTTCAGGTTGTCGTAGGCGTTGCGCGCGTACTGCTGGGTGATGGTGGAGGCACCCTGCTTGTCGCCGCCGGAGAGGTTGTTCCAGCCGGCCCGGGCGATGCCCTTGTAGTCCACACCCGAGTGTCGGTAGAAGTTCCGGTCCTCGGCCGCGGCCACCGCCTTCTGCACGAAGTCCGGAATCTGGTCGATGGTGACCAGGGTCCGGTTCTGATCGCCCACCTTCGCGATGATCGTCTTGTTGTCGAAGGCGTACAGGGTGGTCGCCTGCGGCGGAGTGATCTCGTCCGGAAGCACCACGTTCGTCGAGTAGTAGGTGAACCCGACCACGCCGATGCCGGCGAGCATGACGAAGACGGCGAACCCGGCGATCAGCAGGTTCATCCGCTTGCGCTTCTTCGCCCGCGCCGCGGCGCCCGAGTCGCCCGGACCACGGCCGCCCCGACCGGGACCACCCGGGCCGCCCGGCCCACCGGGACCCCCAGGGCCGCCCGGCCCACCGGAGACCGGTGAGACGCTCGCGCGCGCGACCGCCGCACGACCACCGACCGACGCGGATCCGACGCTGGCCCGGCCCGCCGAGGCGGTGCCGACCGAGGCCGCACCGACGGCGGCGGCACCGACTGCGGCCCTACCTGCGGGCGCGCCCGGCGCCGGGGAGACGGGCACCGAGGCCCGACCGGCACCCGCGCGGCCAGCTGCCGCACCCGGTGCCGGCGACACCGGCACCGAGGCTCGACCGGCCCGGCCGGTCGCTGCCGAACCCACCGACGCGGACCCGGCGGCCGCGCTGCCACGCGGCGGCACCGAGGCGGAGCCACCGACCGTGGCGCGGCCACCGGCAGCCCGGGGCGTCACCGAGGCGCGGCCCGGGGTGGCCGCGCCGCCCTCCGAGGCTGACCAGCCGCTCCCGCCAGATTCACCGCCGGGTCGGCGGTACGCGTCGTCCGCGCCCGGTCCGGGGTCACCGTCCGGACCCGAGTACTGGGCCCGCCCGCGCGCAGAACTGGGATCACCGTACGAGTTCATTCCTCACACCCTGCCGGTCGCGGTGGGGCGCGGCTGCGCCGCCACCGGGTTGCCGTGAGTTGCTTCACCCGGGACGCCGGCACGGGGGTGCCGGCCGACCGGGATCATTGCCGTATCAATCGGGCCAATCGGGCGACCAAGCGGTCGGCCGTCCCGGGTTTCGTCTGCCACTCCGGGGCCGGTCCAACCAACTGATGTCACCGTTGCGCCTCTCGCCTCCGCCGACCGGCGCCTTCGGCGCCCGCCGCGTCCTGCTCGCTCGTGCCGTCGCTGTCGCCGGTCAGACCGTCCCGGCCGAGCAGGTACTGCTCGACGAGATGGTTCCAGTCACAACCGAGGCACACCTCCACGACGAAGACCTGGAACTCACGCAGCGTCATCGCCAGCACGGGCAACTCGGCAAGTGTCCGAGCCTGGCCGGCGGACTGCTTGAGTTCGTCACCGTAAATGTAGTGGACCAGCGTCAGGTTTTCGCTGCGGCAGATCGGGCAGCGCCGGTCCGTCGGCTCTCCGTGGAACCGAGCGGCGTTCTTCAGGTACGGCGACGCGTCGCAGACGTCGTACGTGCCGACCCGGCCGGCCAGGAGCTCACGCAGCACTGCTCGCTTCTGAAGCGAGTAGTCGACGACCTGGCGCTGCGTACGCATGCGGAGAAGGGTACGCGGTCCGACCGGAGCAGGCGACCACGCTCACAATCCGTGACGACGACATCTCGGAACGGGGGTTTGCCCTGGCCCACGCGACCCGCTAACGTGCGATGTATCGGTCCGATACATCGCGGCGGTTACCACTCCACGCCGGAGGGTAAAGAGAGGGTGGCCAGTGCTTGAGTTCGCCATCCTCGGCCTCCTGCAGGAGTCTCCGATGCACGGCTATGAGCTGCGCAAGGAGCTGACCGCCAAACTCGGCGCGATCCGGGCGGCGATCAGCTACGGCTCGCTCTATCCCACGCTACGCAGGCTGCAGGCGGCGGGATGGATCACCGAAGCTGCTGAGACACCCGCCACTGCCGAGGAGGTTCCCGCGCTGACCAGCCGACGAGGTCGGGTGGTCTACAAAATCACCGCGGAAGGCAAGGAACGCTTCGCCCAGCTGATCGCACAGGCCGGACCCGAGACGTACGACGACACGGGCTTCGGAGTGCACTTCGCGTTCTTCGCCCGGACCGACCAGGCGACCCGACTACGCATTCTGGAGGGTCGCCGCCGCAAGATCGAGGAGCGTCGCGAAGGGCTTCGTGACGTGCTGGGCCGGGCGGCCGAGCGCCTCGACGCTTACACGCTGGAACTGCAGCGCCACGGCCTTGATGCCTGTGAGCGCGAGGTCCGCTGGCTGGAGGAGCTCATCGCCAACGAGCGCTCCGGCCGAGCCCCGACGGTCCCGAACATAGGGACAGCCGGCGGCCGACGAGAAGACAACAGCCCGCCTCCGCCTGGAGAGACCAGGAATGAGCGGCCGTGACAGAAAAGAAGGAGGCAGACGCTATGGGCTCCGTCCGCGTCGCCATCGTCGGTGTGGGTAACTGCGCCTCGTCCCTGGTTCAGGGCGTCGAGTACTACCGGAACGCCAACCCGAACGACCGCGTCCCGGGTCTCATGCACGTCGCCTTCGGCGATTATCACGTCAACGCCGTGGAGTTCGTCGCGGCATTCGACGTGGACGCCAAGAAGGTGGGCATGGACCTCGCGGAGGCGATCGTCGCCAGCGAGAACAACACCATCAAGCTCTGCGACGTGCCGCCGACCGGCGTCAGCGTGCAGCGCGGCCCGACCTTCGACGGTCTGGGCCAGTACTACCGCGAGATCGTCGAGGAGTCGGACGCCACCCCCGTCGACGTGGCGCAGGCGCTGCGCGACGCGCAGGTCGACGTGGTCGTCTGCTACCTGCCGGTCGGCTCCGAGCAGGCCGCCAAGTTCTACGCCCAGGCCGCGATCGACGCCGGCTGCGCGTTCGTCAACGCCCTGCCGGTCTTCATCGCCTCCGACCCCGAGTGGGCCAAGAAGTTCGAGGACGCGGGCCTGCCGATCGTCGGTGACGACATCAAGAGCCAGGTCGGCGCCACCATCGTGCACCGTGCCCTCGCGAAGCTCTTCGAGGACCGCGGCGTCGAGCTGCTGCGCACGTACCAGCTCAACTTCGGCGGCAACATGGACTTCATGAACATGCTGGAGCGCAAGCGCCTGGTCTCGAAGAAGATCTCGAAGACCCAGTCGGTCACCTCGCAGATCCCGCACGAGATGAGCAAGAGCGACGTGCACATCGGCCCGTCGGACCACGTGCCGTGGTTGGACGACCGCAAGTGGGCGTACATCCGCCTGGAGGGCCGCTCGTTCGGTGACACCCCCCTCAACGCCGAGCTCAAGCTCGAGGTGTGGGACTCTCCGAACTCGGCCGGTGTCATCATCGACGCGGTCCGGGCTGCGAAGATCGCCCTGGACCGGAAGATCGGCGGCCCGATCCTGTCGGCCTCGTCGTACTTCATGAAGTCTCCGCCGGTGCAGTACGCCGACCACGACGCCCACCAGGCCGTCGAGGAGTTCATCGCCGGTGAGGTCACGCGCTGACGCGCTGAGTCATCACGCACGTGGAAGGGCCGGGTCCGTGCGGACCCGGCCCTTCGCCGCGTTCAGCTCGACATCTCCAGGTACGGCGACAGCCGCAGCGCCAGCTCGTCGACCGAATCGATCTCACCACTGGCCAACGCGTCGGTGAGCGCCATCCGCTCCTTGGCCGGCATGTGTAGCACCACGCCGCAACGGACCAGGAAGATCCGCATCGCTGCCCAGGCGAGGCCGGCGTTCCACATGTCGAGCGGCCGCCAGATCATCAATCCGTGCATCAACGCCGCCGCCCTCTCCAGCACGGTCGGGTAGACGGCCCGCCCCAGCATCCGGGCGTGTGGGCGGGCCGCCGCTGCGACGAGGATGCCGCCGTCCCTGACCCGGCTGTGCTGGCCCGTGTGCTCGGACAGGAGAATCAACAGGTCTTCCGGCTCGGGCCACGGTTGATTCACCGGTCCCCCAACATCTCGAAGAACTCGGCGTCTTCCTCCAGGACCCGCCGGGCGGCCTGGCGGGTCCACTCGTTGCGCTCCTGACGCTCGAGGTATTCCTGGATCGCCACCTCGACGGTCTTGTGCATCGAACGGTGTTCCGCCTCGGCCAGCTCCCGAAGGCGCTGCTCGACCTCGGGCTTGAGCGTCAGGGTGAAGGCCATACCGTTTTTGTATAACTCTTCCGGGGGTACGTCAACCAGACTCGACACCATCTCTTGCCTCCATCTCCGCAGCCAGCACGTTCGCGTTTCGACCAACGCACATGCAGAGACCGAGGTACGGAGACAAAGGGTCAAAATGTGTAGCGATCGTCACGTGTTCATCTCCGGCGCGGCGGCCAGGCGTGACGGGATCGGTCGAAGGTCAGGACCACGCGTGTCGCAGCGCGACAGCGGCCTCCAACTCCAGCAGCTTGACCTTGCGCGGCAAGCCTCCACCGAAGCCGACAAGCTTGCCGCCCGCCCCAACGATCCGGTGACACGGCACGATGACCGGGACCGGGTTGCGGTTGCAGGCCATTCCCACCGCCCGCGCCGCCCCCGCATCGCCGACCAGCCGCGCCACCGCGCCGTACGTCAGCGTCTCCCCGTACGGGATTCGGGTCATCTCCCGCCACACGGCGCGCTCGAAGTCGGAGCCCCGGGGCATCGACACCGGGATGCCGAACGCGGTCAGCTCACCGGCGAAGTACGCCCGCAGTTCGTCGACGGCCTGCTGGGACAACGCGTCGCCGGGCTCGTCGACCGCTGCCTCGACCCGGCCGAAGGCGGCGCCGCAGACGTTCGTGCCGTCGGTGGCGACGGAGAACTCGCCGATCGGCGAGTCGAGCACGGTCCAGCGCATCCACCTATTCTCCCCGACGCGGACCATCTCGCCGGCCCGGCCTCCGGCAGCGGGTCGAGCGCCACTCCCGACCCGCACCGCTAGATCATCTTCGCGTCCTGCCAGGCCGTTCTGCGTTGCGCGGCGTCGATACCGTCAAGGTCGTGGCAACGGGGACGCTCATCTTTCTGATCATCGGCGGGGCGGGCATCGGTGTGCTCGCGCTCGCGCTGCTCGGCACCGAGCTGCTCCACTTCGGGCACGCCGACGTGGACGGGCCGATCTCGGTCGAGACGGTCGCCGGCTTCGCCGGGGCTTTCGGGTTCGGCGCGGCCATCGTCAACGAGCTGCTCGGTGCGCGTACACCTGGCATGGTCGTCGGGGCGGTGGCCGGCGGCGTGCTCGCGGCCGTGCCCACCGGCTGGTTGGCATCCCGGCTGAGTCGGGCGGCGCGGAACATGCGCACCGACCCCACCCCCACCCGCGACGACCTGGTCGGCGCGCTCGGCCTGGTCGTCACCCCGGTGCCGGCCAACGGGTACGGCGAGGTCCGCATCCGCCTCGCCGGCCAACCGGTCAAGCTCAGCGCCCGCGCGGACCAGCCGATCCCGATCGGCGCTCAGATCTTCGTCGTGCAGGCGCTCAGCGAGACCAGCGTGCACGTAGAGACCTACTGATCTCCCCCTCACAGACGGGACTCTTTATATGGCCCTACTCATCGCCATCGGTGGCGCGGTCCTCCTCGTGCTCATCCTGGTGCTCTTCGTGCTCTCCCGGATCAAGGTCGCCGGTCCGAACGAGGCGTTCATCGTCACCGGTCGCAAGGGCCGCACCACCCAGACCGCCGACGGCGGGCGGTCCACCGACACCTCCGGTCAGAAGGTCGTGCTGGGCGCCTCGGTGTTCGTGCTGCCAGTGGTGCAGAAGCTCCAGTCGCTCGACCTGTCCAGCCGGCGGATCGACGTCGGCATCCGGGGCGCGGTCAGCAAGCAGGGCATCCGCGCCGACCTGCACGGCGTGGCGATCGTCAAGGTCGGCGGGACCGAGGACGCGATCCGGGCCGCCGCCCAGCGGTTCCTGCACCAGCAGGACGAGATCGACAACTTCACTCGGGAGGTGCTGGCCGGCGCGCTGCGCTCGATCGTCGGCCGGCTCAACGTCGAGGAGGTCATCCGGGACCGGGCGGCGTTTGCCAGCGCCGTGGCCGAAGAGGCCGAGCACTCGATGACCAACCAGGGTCTGGTGCTGGACACCTTCCAGCTCCAGGACATCCTCGCCGAGGGCTCCTACCTGCAGGACCTGGGTCGACCCGAGGCCGCCCGGGTGCTCAAGGACGCGGCGATCGCCGAGGCGCGGGCCCGCCAGCAGGCCGAGCAGGAGCGCCTGCTCGCCGAGGAGGCCATCGCCGAGGCAAACCGGAACCTGGCCCTCAAGCAGGCCGGCATCCAGGCCGAGATCGACGCGGCGAAGGCGAAGTCCGCGGCGGCCGGACCGCTCGCCCAGGCCGAGCGGGACCAGGCGATCCTCTCCGAGCAGCAGAAGGTGGCCGAGCGCAACGCCGAACTCAAGCAGCGCCAACTCGACACCGAGGTTCGCAAGCCGGCCGATGCCGCCCGGTACAAGGTGGAGCAGGAGGCCGAGGCTTCCCGCAACGCGGCGGTGCTGCACGCCGACGCGCAGCGCCAGGCCGTCATCGCCGCGGCGCAGGCCTCCGCCGAGCAGGCCCGCCTCACCGGTGAGGGTGAGCGGGCCCGCCGGGCCGCGCTCGCCGAGGCCAACGCCATCGAGGGCGCCAAGGAGGGTGAGGCCGAGCAGCGGCGACGCTCCGCCATCGCCGAGGCGGTGGAGCGGGAGGGCCAGGCCGAGGCCGCGGCCATCCTCGCCAAGGGTGAGGCCGAGGCCGACGCGATGGCGCGCAAGGCCGAGGCGTTCGCCGCGTACGGAGAGGCGGCCGTGCTCGACCTGCTGGTCAAGGTGCTGCCGCAGGTCGTCGAGGCGGCCAGCGCGCCGATCGGGGCGATCGACAAGATGACCGTGATTTCCACCGACGGCGCGTCGTCGCTCACCAGGTCGGTGGCCGGCAACGTGGCCCAGGGCCTCCAGCTCGGCAGCGATCTCACCGGGATCGACCTGCCCGGCCTGCTGGCACGGCTCGGTGCCGGACGGGGCGACGCCACCGCGCCGGTCACCGGGGGCGGGACTGTGGACGGCAGCACCGTCTCGCGCTGAGCGCGCAGAACCGGCCGACAGTCAGGGCTCTGCCCGGCACGGATCTACCCACCAACGGCCGGCGCCCGCCGGCACCGCCTCCCGAGGGAGAGGTGCCGGCGGGCGCCGGTGATTCGGTGGCTGATTCAGGCGAGGCCCAGGACGAAGCGCTCGCCCGCCGAAAGGCCGAAGTCCTCGCTCCAGAAGTCGAAGTCCTTGTTCGGGACCAGCTGGCTGGTGCCGGCACTGCCGGCGCTGACCGCCTGCCCGTCGACGTTCGCGTAGATCCAGCCCGACCCGTCCGTGGCCCCGACACCCCGGTGCCAGAAGGTGAAGGCCTCCCAGGCATTGATTCCGGCGGCCGAGGCAACCATCGGCTTCGATCCAGCGGAGGTCGCCGAGACGAACTTGCCGTTGGCCAGCGAACGCAGGCCGAAGTAGCCGTAGTAGTCCAGGTCGTACAGTTCGAACTTCTCCCAGGTGCTGACCTTCGTGGCCACCGGGATCAGCGGCTTGCTGCCGGCACCGTCAGCGGAGACGTACTTGCCGCTGGCGGAGGACTTGAAGCTGACGATCAGGTTCGTCTCGAGGTCGAACTTCTCCCAGGTGCTGGCGTTCGTCGCGCTGGCAATCAGCGGACCACCGTTGCTGGGGGCACTGACGTACTTGTTGTTGACAGTGGCCCTCAGGCTCACGGTGCCGTCGATGTTGTGAACAAGCTGGAACCTCTCCCAGGTGCTCACCGATGCGGCAGCGGCGATCAGTGGCTTGCTGCCGGCACCGTTGGCGCTGACGTACTTACCGTTGACGTTCGCCCGCAGTGCGACCAGGCCGTTGCCGGCGTCGACGATGTCGAGCTTCTCCCAGCCGCCCAGCACCGGGCCGGCGGCGGCCAGAGGCTTGCTGCCCGCACCGTCAGCCGAGACGAAATAGCCGTTGGAACGCGCCAGCAGACCGTGCGCGGTGCGCGCGGGAGTTAGGGCCGACGCGACGTTGAGCAGACGGTCCACCCCGCCCTGCGGGTTCAACACCGCGCCAGCGAGCCCCCGGGTCACGATCGCGTTGCGCACCTGCGTCGGGGACCACGTCGGGTTCGACTGAAGCAGCAGCGCAGCGGCGCCGGCCACGTGCGGAGACGCCATCGAGGTCCCGCTGAAGGCCACCGATCCGTTGGTGGTCCCGCTTGCCGCCGAGACGATGTCCACGCCCGGAGCCCAGACGTCGACACACGGACCGTAGTTCGAATCGAAGTACTCGGTCGAGGCCCGACGGTCGAACCTGTCGGTGGCTCCGACGGTGATCGCCGCCGACACCTGGGCAGGGGTGTAGTAGCAGGCATCGTCCGCTTCGTTGCCGGCGGCCACCGCGTAGGTGAGACCGGTGGCGATGGAGTTGCTGACCGCCATGGAGATCGCCGGGTAGTCCGGGTTCTCCGGCCCGCCGAGGCTCATGTTGACCACGGCTGGCTTCTGCGCGTTGGCGGTCACCCAGTCGATCCCGGCCACGACTTCCTCGGTGGTGCCAGCACCATCGCAGTCGAGGACCCGGACGGCGACCAGGCTCACGTCCTTGGCCACGCCGTACTTCGTGCCGCCGACGGTGCCCGCCACGTGCGTGCCGTGACCGTGGCAGTCCTGCGCCACATTGTCCCGCTCGATCGCGTCGTAGCCGTTGGAGGCACGGCCACCGAAATCGCTGTGACTGATGTCGATGCCGGTGTCGACGATGTACGCCTTCACCCCGGCACCGGTGTTGGGGTACGTGTAGCTGCCATTCGGCTTGGGCGAGACCTGATCGATCCGGTCCAGGCCCCAGGAGGGAGGCGAGCTCTGCGTTCCGCTCGTGTGCACGCGGGTCACCGGCTCCACGGATGCGACATCCGGGTCGGCGGCCAGCCGGCCGGCCTGCTTCGCGGTCATGGCGGCGGAGTAGCCGTTGACGGCGCTGCCGTACAGCCGGCGGACGCTGCCGCCGTTCTCCTTGGCCAGAGCCGAAGCAGCGGCCTTGATCTTGGCGGGCGTGGTCTTCTTGCCCTTGAGGACCACGATGTAGCGACCCGGTACGACCTCCGCGGGCTTGGCCTTGGCCAACCGGCCGTCCGCCTTGGGGGCGGTCAACTTGCTGGCGGGCTTCGGGGCCAACGGAGCGGTCGGTTCGGCCATGGCGGCCCCACCGGTCGCAGCGGTGACGATGATGGTTGCGGAGGCGAGAGCAACGCTCGCCACCGCCGAGCGGCGTATTACGCCACGGCGTTTCACTAGGTGTTCTCCCCGTTTGATCGTCGCCCGTCCAATCCGGACGGCCGGACGGGCGGTGGGGTCGGCGGCGGTGTCGATGCACCGGTAGCCGACGGACGCCCAGACATCATGGACGACGATGAAAGCGCTACACCTCAGCCATTCGGTCGATCCGCTCGCGTTTCGTCGTCGACCGGACAGCTGCGCATCCGTGGAGCGCGTTAGCCGAGGATGCCCTCGGCGCGGGCCCAGCGCAGCAGCTCCGCCTCGGCGGCGTCGCGGTCCAGCGGACCCTGCTCGAGGCGTTGCTCCTTGAGGTGCTTCCAGGCCCGCCCGACCACCGGCCCCGGCGGTACGCCGAGCAGCTCCATGATCGCGTTGCCGTCCAGGTCGGGTCGAACCCGCGCCAGGTCCTCCTCGGCCGCGATCCGCGCGATCCGATCCTCCAGCGCGTCGTAGTCCGCCGCGAGCTGCGCGGCCTTGCGCCGGTTGCGGGTCGTGCAGTCGGAGCGGGTCAGCTTGTGCAGTCGGGGCAGCAGGTCACCGGCGTCGGCGACGTATCGGCGCACCGCCGAGTCGGTCCACTCGCCCCGCCCGTACCCGTAGAAGCGCAGGTGCAGCGCGACCAGCGCGGTCACCTGCGCGGTGACGTCCTTGGGGTAGCGCATCGCCTTCATCCGGGCCTTGGTCAGCCGGGCGCCGACCACCTCGTGGTGGTGGAAGCTGACCCGGCCGTCGGACCCGACCGCCTTCGTCGCCGGCTTGCCCACGTCGTGTAGGAGGGCGGCCATCCGCAGGATGAAGTCGCAGCCCTCCTCCTCGTAGGAGACCGCGTTCTCGACGACGGTCAACGTGTGCTCGTAGACGTCCTTGTGCTGGGCGTGCTCGTCGATCTCCAGCTTCAGCCCGGTCAGCTCCGGCAGGAACTGCTCGGCCAGCCCGGTGTCGACCAGCAGCCGCAGCCCGGTGATCGGGTCCGCGCCGCAGAGCAGCTTGGTGAACTCGTCGCGGATCCGCTCGGCGGTGATCCGGTCCAGGTCGGCGGCCATCTCGGTCATCGCCAGGTGCACGTCCGGGTGCACGGCGAAACGCAGCTGGGCGGCGAACCGGGCGGCCCGCAGCATCCGCAGCGGGTCGTCGCCGAACGACTCACCAGGCGTGCTCGGAGTACGGATCACCTTCGCCGAGAGATCGTCCAGCCCACCGTGCGGGTCGGTGAACCGGTGGTCCGGCAGGCTGACCGCCATCGCGTTGATCGTGAAGTCGCGCCGCTTCAGGTCCTCGTCGAGGCTGGTGCCGTACACGACCACGGGGTTGCGGCTGACCTGGTCGTACGACTCGGCGCGGAAGGTGGTGATCTCCAGTCGGAGGCCGTCGCGCTGAGCGCCGATGGTGCCGAACTCCCGACCGGTCTCCCAGATCGACTCGGCCCAGCCCTTGATGATCCGCAGGGTCTCGTCGGGGTGCGCGTCGGTGCAGAAGTCGAGGTCGTCCCCGAGTCGACCGAGCAGGGCATCTCGTACCGAACCGCCCACCAGGTGCAACTCGTGACCGGCGCGGACGAAGCGGCGGCCCAACTCGTCGGCGACCGGAGACACCCGGAGCAGTTCGGCGACGGCGTTGCGCTGCGCGGCGGTGAGTTCGCGGCGGTCGGCGGCGTGAGGAGCGGAGGCTTCGGACATGGGATCGCCAGCTTATCGGGCCCAGGTGTGATCCGATCCGCCGGGCGCGGGTAACGGGTGGGGGTTGACTATGGTCTTGGCGTGCGGGTCGGTGTCCGACCCGACGTACCCCTGGGAGGCTGGAGATGAGCGGCGGGCTCTACCGCAGCGCCAACGCCACGCCGGACGGTAACGTGCCGCCGGCTGACGGGGCGGTCTTCATCTCCGCGGAGCCGCTGAACCAGCCTGCGGTGGAGGCGACGGCACCCCCACCCGAGGTCGTCGGCGAGACCAGCGCCGCCGCTAACAGCGCGATCATGGCCGTGGGCAGTCTGGTGAGCCGGGGCACCGGCTTCATCCGGAACCTGATGATCGGCGCCGCCCTCGGCAACCTGATCGGCAACGCCTACACGACCGCCATCTTCCTCCCCAACCAGGTGTACGAGTTCCTGCTCGGCGGCGTGCTGACCAGTGTGCTGATCCCGGTGCTGGTCCGTCGGCGCAAGAGCGACGCGGACCGGGGCGAGGCGTACGCCCAACGGTTGCTCAGCCTCGCGGTGCTGGCGCTGGCGGTGGCGGCCCTGATCGCCGTGGCGTCGGCGTCCTGGCTGACAGCCATCTACGCCAGCGGCAAGGACGAGGCCTACACCACACTGATCACACGCCTGTCGTGGCTGATCCTGCCGATGCTGTTCTTCACCGGCGTCAGCGCGTTGATCGCAGCGGTGCTGAACACCAGGGGTCACTTCGCCGCGCCGATGTGGGCGCCCATCCTCAACAACCTGGTCGTGATCGGCGTCTTCGGTCTCTACATCCTGGTCTACGGGGCGAAGGGGCTGCAGCCGTCGGAGGTGGGCACCGGTCGGATCCTGCTGGTCGGTGGCGGTACCCTGCTCGGCGTGGCGGTGCAGACCGCCGGTCTCCTGCCGGCGCTGCGCAAGGTCGGCTTCCGGTGGCGGTGGCGGTTCGACTTCCGCGAGCTGGGGCTGCGCGAGCTGGCCAAGCTCGGGGCCTGGATGTTCTGCTACGTGGCGGTCAACCAGCTCGGCCTCTTCGTGGTGGTCAATCTCCTCACCCGGGCCGCGGGCACGGACCAGGCCGGCATCCTGATCTACAACAACGTCTTCCTGCTGCTGATGATGGCCCACGGCATCATCGCCGTCTCGATCATCACCGCGCTGATGCCCCGGATGGCAGCCGCCGCAGCCGACGGGCGGTTCCACGACGTCACCGCAGACCTTTCCCGGGGTGTCCGGATGGTGTCGGCGGTGCTCGCGCCGATCGCGGTCTGCTACGCGGTGCTGTCCATCCCGATCTCGGTGGTCGTCTTCCGGTACGGCGCGTTCAGCGCCGAGAACGCGTCAGCCACGTCCACCGTGCTGCTGTTCGCCGCGATCGCCCTGGTGCCGTTCGCGATCAGCCAGCTCTTCACCTTTGCCTTCTACGCCCTGCCGGACACCCGCACCCCGGCCCTGATCAACATTCCGGTGGTGGCGCTGCGGGTCGGCGTACAGATCGTGCTCTTCGCCGCGTTCGCCGCGCACTTCGCGGCGGCCGGGATGATGATCGGCAACGCGGTCTCCTACGTGGCGGCGGCGGTCGCGTCCGCCTGGTTGCTCCGGCCCCGGGTCGGCCGGATCGGCCTGGGCGTCATCATGCGTACCCTCGGCCGGGTCGTGGTCGCCGCACTCGGCGCGGCGCTGGTCGGGTGGTTGGTGACCACACTGCTGCCCGGCGGCGACGAGCCGAGCTGGTTCGAGGCGGCAACCCAACTCGTGGTCGGCGGCGTGGTGATCGGCGCGACCTATCTGGGTCTGGCCATGCTGCTCCGGATCGGGGAGATCACCGAGGTGGTCGGTATGGTTCGCCGCCGCCTTGGTCGCTGAAAGTCCGCATCCGATTACAACAAGTTGGCACTCATACGGAATGTGACTACGGATCACCAGGCTGGGGATGCGCCTGTGGATAACTCCGCGATTCGCCGGTCAACAGCCGCTTCGGCCTGTGGATAACCAACCGTACGGCTGAGGGTGGCAACCCGATCGGTGGGAACGTACGGGGCAACGCGAGCGCCACGCCAGCCCAGCCCCGGCGTCGGTCACTTGCGGTGAAGCCGTAGATTAGCTAGTACATGTGCCAGCAACGTGGCTAACAACGGTCGTAACCGGACGAGCTCTTCGACAGCCGGAACCCCGCCAGGTACGGCGGGAAGATGACATGTCGGAGAGACGGGCAACCCGGGTAAGGTCGCTCACGACGGGTACGGCAGGGGCCGACGCTGGGCGTCGACACCGGTCGGCCGGTTCCTTCAACGGCAGAGCGGGAAGCCACATGCCCAGCAGTTCGGGTTCATCGATCGACACGATCACCGAGGGAGGACGGGTGACCCAGGTCGGCGAGGGTCAGGAGGCAGACGAAAGCGCTCCTCCGGTCATGACCTTCGGTGCTCCCACGGCCGGTGAAGTCCTCGCCGAGCGGTACGAACTGGTTGAGCACATCAACAACGACAGCGCGGGTCGGCTGGTCTGGCGCGGGGTCGATGTCATCCTGCGCCGTCCCGTTGCCGTCGTGCTGCGTTACCCGGGTGGCGACTCCGCCACCGAGATGCTTCAGGCCGCCGTCGCGGCCAGCCGGGTCATCCACCCCAACCTGGTCGGCGTCTACGACGCGATCGACGAGGCCGACCGGGCGTACGTGGTGCGCGAGTGGGTCGACGGGCAGTCCCTGCGGGACCTGGCGACCGACGGCCCCCTGGACCCGGCTCGGGCCACCGCGATCGGCAACGCCGTCGCGAGCGCCCTCGCCGCGGTGCACGCCACCGGCATGGTGCACGGCAACGTCCACCCCGGCACCGTCATGATCAGCGACGAGGGTCGGGTGGTCCTGGCCGACGCACGCACCGACGGCGCCGACAGCCAGGAGAACGACATCCGGGCGGTCGGCGGGGTCCTCTACTTCGCGCTGACCGGCTCCTGGCCGCACGCCGAGGCGCCACTGAACGGCGCCACCGCCGGCCACGGCCGCGCCGCCATCCCGGATGCTGTTCGGGACGCCGGGGGTGCCATCGCGGCACCGCGCCAGGTCCGGGCGGGCGTTCCGGCGTACCTGGACGACCTGACCATGGACCTGCTCGACGCCGAGATCGCGCCGCCGTCCTCCGACGTGCTCGCCGCGGAGCTGGCGCGACTGGACGTGCCGGCCGAGGATGAGCACTACCTCGACAACAGCGGGCCGCTGCGGTTCGCCGCCGAAACCGGGGAAGAGCCGTCGCCGCTGGCCGCGGCCGGGGGTCGCAAGGTCGCCGTCGGCATCGCTGGTCTGCTGGCCGTCGCCCTGGTCGGTCTGCTCATCGGGATCATCGCGTTGGGCGGCGACGACGAGGACCCGCAGTCCAACCCGGTCGCCGCGCCGACCTCCAGTGCCCCGGCCGGCGACGCCACCCCGGCCGCCGCGGCGACGCGCAAGCTGACGGTGAAGGACGTCCGGATCATCGACCCGGACAGCAAGGACCGCAGCGAGGTCAAGGGCGCCGAGAAGGTCATCGACGGTGACGAGGACAAGGGCTGGGAGACGGAGACGTACGTCAACAAGCCCAACTTCGGCAACCTGAAGAAGGGCATGGGCGTCTGGATCGATCTCGGCGAGCCGCACACCGTCAAGTCGGTGCAGGCAGTGTTGTCGGCCACCAACGCGTCCGCTCAACTGCTCGCCGGCACGACGAACCCGCCGTCCAGCTCCAGCGGTGACAAGCAGTTGATCGCGAGCTACAAGACCCCCATCGGCCAGCCGTTCGAGGACCACGACGGCACCACGATGACGTTCAACGGCTTCGACGCCGACACGAAATACCAGTACCTGCTGTTCTGGATCACCGAATTGGCTCCGGTCGAGGGTGGGTTCAAGCTGGGGGTGCAGGAGATTACGGTCCAGGGGTCGTGAGCCGGGCGCCACGATCCGGGCATCGCACGCACTGGACGTGGTGATGGACGGGCGCGCGGCCGCGAGTGACCTGGAGCTGCTGCGCGCGCACGTCGCCGGAGATCGGGACGCCTTCGCCGAGTTGTTCCGCCGGCACCGGGACCGACTGTGGGCGGTGGCCCTGCGGACGCTCGGCGACCGCGAGGAGGCAGCCGACGCGCTCCAGGACGCCCTACTGTCGGCGCATCGGGCAGCGGCCCGGTTCCGTGGTGACTCAGCCGTCACCACCTGGCTGCACCGGATCGTGGTCAACGCCTGCCTGGACCGGATCCGACGTCGGCAGGCGCACCCCACAGTGCCGCTGCCGGACGGCAACCGGGCCGACGGCGGATCGGGCACCGGCGGGCTCGAACCGGCGGCGCCGGCCGCGGACCACGACACCGCGCTCGTGGTCCGCGAGGCGCTCGCCGCACTGCCCCTTGAGCAACGCGCCGCGCTGGTGCTCGTCGACGTCCAGGGTTATCCGGTCGCCGAGGTGGCACGCATCCTCGGCGTCGCCGAGGGGACGGTGAAGAGCCGGTGTGCCCGGGGCCGGGCCCGGCTGGCCGTGCTGCTCGGGCATCTCCGCCCCGCCGTCGTGGCGACGCCTTCGCACCGGCCGGACCCCACCGGCCCGAGCACAAGCGTGCCCGGCGTCACGCCGGGGAACCCAGGCCCGGTGGAGGGCGTCGGATCGGGGTCAGGCCGATACCGGCGGGACGCCAACCAGGAGGACACGTGACGACCGAGGGGTTCCGGGAGGTCGACGCCGACCTTCTCGCTGACTACCTCGGCGGGGCGTTGGACGGCACCCCGCAGCAGGACGAGGTCGCCCTCATGGTCTCCACCGACCCGTCCTGGGCCGAGGCGTACGCGCTGTTGGCCCCCGCCGTGGCCGAGGTGCGGACGGATCTGAGCCGCTGGGCCGAGCCGTCCCCGGAGATGCCGTCGGAGATCACCGACCGCCTCCTGGCCGCGTTGGCCGCCGCGAAGCCGACCAGCGACACCTCGACCGGGCAGACCGGCGATCCGGGCGTCGACACAGCCACGCCGTTCGTCGTACCGGCGCAGGGTGGAGTGGGTCGCCGACCGTCCGCTCCGACGCCCGCGGGGCGCTGGGCGTCCACCGGTCCGGGCCGCCGACGGCGCGGCTGGGCCCGCCGTGGCGCACCCGTGGCCGCCGCCGCGATCGCCGTCGTCGCCGTCGCGCTGGGCCTCAACCAGCTCTCGATGCGGGCGTCGGACGACTCCGGCGGCACCGCCATGAACCAGCCGGCCAGCGCGCCGGAGGGCGTCGCGGGGGCCGGGACGGCCCGCACCACCGGCCCGGCACTGCGCAGTGGTACGAACTACACCCCGCAGACCCTCGGGGACGCCCACGGCCCGGATGCTCCGGCTGCCAGCCGGGCGACCGGCAACACCCCGGGCGGGCAGCCGCACGTGGATGCCGAGGGCGGACGCCGTCCGTCTCCCGACGGGTCGGACCAGCTCGCCCGGCTCACCGACGAGGCCGCGCTGACCAGCTGCCTGGCCAGCGTCGCGGCGGAACACGGATCGGCCCCCCTGGTGGTCGAGGTGATCGACTACGCGCGGTTCCAGGGCGATCAGGCACTGGTCATCCACTTCACCGATGCGAACGGGGCCCGGTGGGCCTGGGTGAGCGGCCCGGAGTGCGGCGTGCCCGGGTCCGGCTCGGACAGCCGGTATTCGGCGCGGGTAGGGTGAATCCACGGTCGATGGCACGATGACCCCCCACGTGACCTGACCCACCGGATGCCCGGCTCGGGAATCCCCGGTTCGTACGATGACGTTCTGGAAGTCAGCTGCCGGCCCCACCCAGGCGTCGGCGACTCGGATCAGCATCGGTGCTCGCGCCGACGCCGAACACACACAACTCGGGAGACGGCAGTGGACGAGGTCCGCAACCTGATCATCATCGGCTCCGGGCCGGCCGGCTACACAGCGGCGGTCTACGCCGCACGTGCCAACCTGAAGCCGCTGATCATTGAGGGCGTGCAGTCCGGTGGCGCGCTGATGACCACGACCGAGGTGGAAAACTTCCCCGGCTTCGCCGACGGCATCCTCGGCCCCGAGCTGATGGACAACATGCGCAAGCAGGCCGAGCGGTTCGGCGCCGAGTTCCTCACCGACGACGTGACCCGAGTCGAACTGGTGGACACCGGCGACGCCGGCTCCGGCGCGGTGAGCACCGTCTGGGTTGGCGAGACCGCCTACCGGGCGCGATCCATCATCCTCTCCACCGGTTCGGCCTGGCGTCCGCTGGGCGTGCCCGGTGAGCAGGAATTCCTGGGCCACGGCGTCTCCGCGTGTGCCACCTGTGACGGCTTCTTCTTCCGCAACCAGCAGATCGTGGTGGTCGGCGGCGGCGACTCGGCGATGGAGGAGGCCACCTTCCTCACCCGCTTCGCGGAGTCGGTGACCATCATCCACCGCCGCGACTCGTTCCGGGCCAGCAAGATCATGGCCGACCGGGCGCTGAGCAACGAGAAGATCAAGGTCGAGTGGAACAGCACCGTCGAGG
The DNA here is from genome assembly GCF_044456785.1 of Micromonospora sp. NPDC050795. Lineage (NCBI taxonomy): Bacteria > Bacillati > Actinomycetota > Actinomycetes > Micromonosporales > Micromonosporaceae > Micromonospora > Micromonospora sp. NPDC050795. Next base: position 54,706 of record NZ_JBITGE010000038.1, read on the forward strand.
AGATCCTCGGCGACGACGGCAAGGTCACCGGCGTACGCGTCCGTAACGTGCACACCGGCGAGACAAAGGTGATGGACGTGACAGGCGTCTTCGTCGCCATCGGTCACGACCCTCGCAGCGAGCTGTTCCAGGGCCAGGTCGAGCTGGACGACGAGGGCTACGTGAAGGTCCACGCCCCGAGCACCCGCACCAACGTGCCAGGTGTCTTCGCCGCCGGCGACGTGGTCGACCACACCTACCGTCAGGCGATCACCGCGGCCGGCACCGGTTGTGCCGCAGCGCTCGACGCCGAGCGGTTCATCGCGACGCTCAGCTGAAACAAGGAACACATCCCGGAGGAGGGGCATAGTGGGAACAACCAAGGCGGTCACCGACAAGAGCTTCGTCGCTGACGTGCTGCAGGCCGACAAGCCGGTGCTTGTGGACTTCTGGGCGGAGTGGTGCGGGCCGTGCCGCAAGGTGTCGCCGCTGCTCGAGGAGATCGCCCGGGAGATGGGTGACCAGGTCACCATCGTCAAGCTCAACATCGACGAGAACCCGGAGACCGCCCGGGCCTACCGGGTGATGTCGGTGCCGACCCTCACCGTCTTCAAGAACGGTCAGCCGGTGCAGTCGATCGCTGGCGCCAAGCCGAAGGGCGAGCTGGTCCGGCTCATCGAATCGGCCCTCTGAGCAGCAGAAACATCAACCGAACCCCGTACCCGCTCGTCGGGTGCGGGGTTCGGTGTCTTCCCAGGCCGTACCGTCGACGTATTTCCCGGCCCCAGCCACCTCGCCGCCCCGGAGCGCATAGCCTCAAGCCTGGGCCGCCCGGCCAGCGAGTGTCGTGCAGAGGGGGTCGTGCGTGCGTCCGATCCGACCCGGTGACCGGGGACCCGCGGTCACGGAGATCCGTACCATCCTGACCGGCCTCGACCTGCTGGCCGCCGCCGACCCGCACACCGACGAGTTCGACCTCGACACCGAGCGGGCGGTCCGCGCGTTCCAGCAGTCGCGGGGGCTCAGCGTGGACGGCCGGGTCGGCGCGGAAACCTGGCGCGCCCTGGATGCCGCCCGTTGGCGGCTCGGCGCCCGCACCCTCTACCACGCGGTTCCCGAACCGCTCACCGGCGAGGACGTCCGGTCGCTCCAGGAGCGACTGCTGGAGATGGGGTACGACACGGGCCGCGCGGACGCCATCTACGGTGTCCGGACGTCGCGGGCGCTGGCCCAGTTCCAGCGTGAGGTCGGGCTCACCCCCGACGGCTCCTGCGGCCCGCACACGATGAACGCGCTTCGCCGGATCGGCCGCAAGGTGGTCGGTGGCCGACCGCAGTGGCTCCGCGAATCCGACGCGATCCGTCAGTCCGGGCCGGCGCTGGTCGGCAAGACTGTCGTCATCGACCCGGGGCACGGGGGCACCGACCCCGGGATGGTGGTGCCTGACGGCTCACTGCGCTGGACCGAGGCGGACCTTGTGCACGACCTGGCCAGCCGACTGGAGGGACGCCTCGCCGCTACCGGGGTGCGGGTGCAGCTCACCCGGGGACCATCGCCCGACAGTTGCCTGCCGGACACCGACCGGGCCCTGCTCGCCAACTCGCTCGGCGCCGACGTGTTCATCTCGCTGCACCTGGACGGGCACGCCAACCCGGATGCGGAGGGCGTGGCGACCTACCATTACGGCACCGACAACGGGGTGACCTCGGCGACCGGTGAGCGCCTGGCCGGGCTCGTGCAGCGGGAGATCGTCGCCCGCACCGGGCTGCGGGACTGCCGCACCCACGCCAAGACGTGGGAGTTGCTACGACTGACGCGGATGCCCGCCGTCCGGGTCGAGGTCGGCTATCTCACCTCTCCGACGGACCGCGCCCACCTCGTCGACCCCCGGTTCCGGGATCGGGTGGTGGAGGCGATCGTGGCCGCTGTGCAGCGGATGTACTACCCGATCGAACGAGACGTCCCGACCGGATCGCTCGACGTCAGCGAACTGCGTGCCGTGGTGACCGCCGGCACCGTGGTGGACTGATCAGCCGGACGTCAGCCGTTGGTGGAGCGGGTGGCCGGGGCGGGACGGACCGGCCGGAGCAGGGTTTCCGGGCTCATCGACCCGAGCAACTTCTCCAGCGCGTACTCGACGTCGGACTTCCAGCTCAGCGCCGTACGCAGCTCAAGACGCAACCGGGGGAAGCGCGGATGCGGACGCACGGTCTTGAAGCCCACGGAGAGGAAGAAGTCGACGGGGGCCACGCAACCGCCGGCCGGGTCGTCCGCGTCGCCGAACTTGGCGTCGCCGAACGCCTCGATCGCCTTGATCCCACGCTTGGTGAGATCCCGGGCGACACCCTGCACCAGCATCCGACCCAGCCCGCCGCCCGAGAACGCGGCGACCACGTTGGCGGTCATCAACAGTGCCGCGTCCGCGGAGACCGGTGAGGTCGGGAACGCCATCGAACGGGGCACGTAGGCGGGCGGGGCGTACATCACGAAGCCGGCCGGCATGCCGTCGACGTACGCGAGCTTGCCGCAGGAGCCCCACTCCAGCAGCGTCTGGGAGACCCACGCCTCCTTCTCCAGGCCCGGATCGCCAGCGGCGCAGGCGCGCTCCGCGGAGACCGGATCGAGCTCCCAGTAGACGCACTGCCGGCACGGGCGCGGGAGGTCTTCCAACGTGTCGAGGGTCAGGCTGACCAGACGTCGCGACATATGGCGCATCCCCACAATAGGCTCGGTGGTGAGACCGGCATGGAACGACAGCGCCGCCTTCCTGCCCCCGACGAGCGATCGTACGCCGCCGATCGACGATACGGGAGGGGACGCGCGAATGCCCACCGCGACGGGGGACGCCGAGGACGGTCCGCGATGTGGTCGATCTGCTGCGGTACGGCGGCAGCACGACCCCGGCGGACTAGGATCGACAATCGGTGTGCCCGCCGCCATGGTCAGCGGTGTGCCGGGTACCCGGGGCGGGAGCCACTCGAGCAGCGATCGAGGTGAGGTCATGACCGGCACGACACTCGACGACTACACCGACCGGTATGCCCGGCGGGTACGCGGGATGACCGCCTCCGAGATCCGAGCATTGTTCGCGGTGGCCAGTCGTCCGGAGGTCGTCTCGCTCGCCGGTGGCGCACCGTACATCGCGGCCCTTCCGCTGGACGCGGTCGGCGAGATGCTCGGCCGGCTCGGTTCCGAGCACGGCGTGAGCACCCTTCAGTACGGCATCGGTCAGGGCACCCTCGAACTGCGCGAGCGGATCTGCGAGGTGATGTCGCTCTCCGGGATCGACGCCGCGTGCGGGGCCTCACCGGAGGACGTCGTCGTCACCGTGGGCGGGCAGCAGGCACTGGACCTGGTGGCCCGGCTCTTCCTCGACCCGGGTGACGTGGTGCTCGCCGAGGGGCCGACGTACGTCGGTGCGCTCGGCGTGTTTCAGGCCGCCCAGGCGCAGGTCGTCCACGTACCGATGGATGCGGACGGGCTGATCCCGGAGGCGCTGGAGACGGCCATCGCCGACCTGGCCCGTGCGGGCCAGCGGGTCAAGTTCCTCTACACGATCCCCACCTACCAGAACCCGACCGGCGTGACGCTCAGCGAGGAGCGCCGGGAACGGGTGCTCGACATCTGCGAGCGCGCCGGTCTGCTCGTCGTCGAGGACGACCCGTACGGCCAACTGGGGTTCGAGGGTGAGGCCCCGGCCCCCCTGCGGGCCCGCCGCCGCGACGGCGTCTTCTACCTCAGCACCTTCTCCAAGACCTTCGCCCCCGGGCTGCGGGTCGGCTGGATCCTGGCGCCGCACGCGGTCCGCGACAAACTGGTCATCGCCAGCGAGGCGCAGATCCTCTGCCCCAGCGGTTTCGCCCAGGCCGCGGTGGCCACCTACCTGAGCACGATGCCCTGGCGGCAGCAACTCAAGGTCTACCGCGAGGTCTACCGGGAACGCCGCGACGCCCTGCTCGACGCGATGGCCGACCTGATGCCCGAGGGCACCAGCTGGACCACCCCGGCCGGCGGTCTCTTCGTGTGGGCCAGCCTGCCCGACGGGCTCGACTCGAAGGCCATGATGCCGCGAGCGGTCGCCGCCCGGGTCGCCTACGTTCCCGGCACCGGCTTCTACGCCGACGGCACCGGCACCGACGCCATGCGGCTCAACTTCAGCTTCCCGCCGCCGGAGCGGATCCGCGAGGGCGTCCGCCGGCTGGCCGGGGTGATGGAGCAGGAGATCGCGATGCGCCGGGTCTTCGGTGCCGTGGGTGGTGCCGCCGGGCGACGCGGCCGGGCCGGCTCCGACGTGCCCGGGCCCGACTTGGCATGATGCCGGCATGGCTACGACCGCCGAGCACCTCCTCGTGACCGATTCCGCCATCTCGGCCGACCTGCGCGTCGTGGTGCTCGCCGGTGGGCTCTCCTACGAACGGGACGTGTCGCTGCGCTCCGGTCGCCGGGTGCTCGACGCGCTGCGCGCCGTCGGGGTGGAGGCCGAGCTGCGGGATGCGGACGTGGCGCTGCTGCCGGCGCTGGCGGCCGACCCGCCGGACGCGGTGGTGATCGCACTGCACGGCGCGACCGGCGAGGACGGCTCACTGCGCGGGGTGCTGGATCTGTGCGACGTCCCGTATGTCGGCTGCGACGCTCGGGCTTCCCGGGTCGCCTGGGACAAGCCCTCGGCCAAGGCGGTGCTCCGCGAGGCCGGCATCCCCACCCCCGACTGGGTGGCGCTCCCGCACGATCGTTTCTCCGAGCTCGGCGCGGTCGCCGTCCTGGACCGGATCGTCGACCGTCTGGGCGTACCCCTGATGGTGAAGCCGGCGCAGGGCGGGTCCGGGCTGGGCGGGGCGGTGGTCCGGGACGCCGCCGCACTGCCCGCCGCGATGGTCGGCTGCTTCGCTTACTACTCCACTGCGCTCGTGGAGCGGTACGTGCCGGGGATGGACGTGGCAGTCTCCGTCGTCGACCTGGGCGACGGCCCGCAGGCGCTGCCCCCGGTGGAGATCGTGCCGCGTAACGGCGTGTACGACTACGCCGCGCGCTACACCGCGGGCCGGACCACCTGGCACGCCCCCGCCCGGCTGGACCCTGAGGTGGCTGCCACTGTCGCTGACGTGGCCCTCGCCGCGCACACCGCGCTCGGTCTACGGGACCTCTCCCGCGTCGACGTGATCGTGGACGCGGACGGCCAGCCGCACGTGCTGGAGGTCAACGTCTCCCCGGGGATGACGGAGACGTCACTGCTTCCGCTCGCCGTGCAGGCGGCCGGGCTGGACTTCGGCCGACTCCTCGGCACCCTGGTCGCCCGAGCCGCTGCCCGCCTCACCAGGCACTGACCTACCCGCCAACCCGTTCGGCGGAGCGGACCACCCGCGGGACGACCATGAGGTTGGCCTGCCGAGGTCAACCTCATGGTCGGTTCCGGATCAGTGAGTCGCGCGTACGTCGGGAGTGCCGCTGCCGTCGGTGCGCACGGCCTCGCCCGGCGTGCCGGTGCTCTTCTCGGGGACGTTCCTGCTGACGGCTTCTTCGTTGGCCGGGTCGGACACTGCCGGGTTGGCGGATCCAGCCTCGTCGGCGCTTCCGCTGGCCGGGCCGACGTTGGCCCCGCCGGTGGGCTTCTCCGCCGAGCCGACGCCGTGAGGTCTGTCGGTGAGCTTCTCCGCCAGGCCGGCGCGGAGTCCGTCGGTGGCCGTCGTGGCAGCGCTGCCAGATGCCGCGCTGCCGGATGTTGCGGTGCCGGATGCCGCGCTGCCAGATGTTGCGCTGCCGGATGTTGCGCTGCCGGATGTTGCGGTGGTGGAGGCCCGGGTGCTGGCGGCCGGGACGCCGGGCAGGTCGGTGGCGGATGCCGTCCGAGCGGGTTCAGCCGCCGGGCTGTTGACCGTGCCCAACTGGGCGGGCTCAGCCGCGCGGTCGGTGACGGTGGGCGTCGTCGAGCCGGCAGCGGCGCCGGGGTCCACTACCGGTTCGGTCCGGGTGCCGCTGTCGGCGTCGGTCAGATCGGGAGTGGAGTCGAGGGGCGGTTCCGGGATCTCCTCTGCCGCCTCGATGACCGAGACGGCCTCCGTCCCGGCTGCTGCCGCTGAGGCAGCCTCCGCTGCGGCAGCGGCGTCCGCGGCGGCGGACTGGGCCAGCAGACTGGACGGCGCCTGCCACTGGATGCGGGGCGGCTCGGCGAGCGGGCGGCCACCGAACTCGGCGAGCCAGGCCGCGACGAGCGCCAGATTTTCCCGCCACTGCGCCTCGGAGATCGGCGGCAGGATCGAGTCCCACAGGGACAGGAACGTGCCCCGCAACTGAAGGCGGCCGTACGGGCGAGCGAGGAACCACATGTGCAGATGAGCCGAGCCGTCGCCCCAGCGATTGACGTGCACCCGTGCCACGCCGTCGAGCGACCGGATGGCCCGCTCCAGACGTACCGTCATCACCCCCAGCTCGGCAGCCAGCAGGTTCGGCAGGTCGCCGAGGTCGAGGTGGGTGCGCGATTCCAGGATGAGCACCATGGGCAGACCGGTGGGCCGGTCCATCGCGCGGACCCGCCACCGCTCGCCCACCCAGATGTAGGCGTCGTCGGGTGCGTTGCAGGCGGTGCATTCCCGGAGACCCTCGCCCTTCCGGGGCGGTTCGACCGGGACCGGATCATCGAGTTGCTTCACGTGGAGGTCACCCTCGAAGGGAAATGACGGCCACTGGGTGAAGTCCGGGACTGAGGGAGGGTTGTCGTGCACGACGCTGACCCTAACCGAGTCTGGCACCGCTGTCCCTACCTGATCGAGCGGTCCCGGGCCGCCGGATCGGTGCCCGCCGCCGGCCGGCTGCTCGTGCTCGCGCGGGCGCCGCGAGGCGATATCCACAGGCTGCCGAGATCCTGAACACAGGCCGTCATCCACAGGCCCACACCCGCTCCCACGCGCTGTTTCACGTGAAACGGGGGGTGCCTGTGGACAACCGGTGTGGATAACTTTTCGGCCAGTCGGTCGTTGTCCGCGAGCCTCCAGATCGGCGGGTTCGGCGGCCACCGGAGGACGGGATCGAACAGGCACCTTCGCCGCTTGACTAGTCACTCCGACCCCGGTTTTCGATCGGTGCCAGCGAGCCGCTATCTCTGTTTCACGTGAAACCGCGTGCCGTCGCCGAGGCGATCCGGGGGCGGGCTTGCGATTCTGGCCATCACCACCGACGCCGCGCGTACCCACGGCCGGCGGGCGCGTACCCGGCCTACCGCTCGTGCACCTAGACGAGTAAGTCCTAACGACCCCGGGGTGTGGGCATAGACGAAGGGTGTTGAAGATCTGTTTGTGACGACAGACCTCAACACCCTTCTGAC
>NZ_JBITGE010000039.1:0-61357 GCF_044456785.1 Micromonospora sp. NPDC050795
GGTCGCAGAACCAACTACCGGAGACCTCTTCAGTTGTCGATCACCGCCACGCCGGGACCTTCACCGGCCACCACGACTTATGAAACACGCCTTAGGACCGGCGCTGGTGAGCGGCGGCTCGGCGGGCGGCGGCTCCGCGGGCGGCGGCTCCGCGGGCAGCGTGGGTGTCTTGTTCGTTGCCTTTGGAGCTGATGTCGTCAACGAATCAGCGGCACCGGCGGCCACCGATGTCGTAGACGATTCAGCTCCAAAGGCAACGACCGGCACACCATCCACCAGCCCTGGGGCGGCTCCTCGCGCCGAGTCGACGTCGGATTCCGGCGGGGCATCCTGCCGAACCACGGTGACCTAGCATTGACGGGGATGAATTAAATACGAGGTGAGCGACCGGAGTCGGGGGATCATCGTGCCTGATCGTCGAAGTCGAGCAAACCGGTCGAAGGCCGCCGCGCTGGCCGCGTGCGCGCTGGCGGTGACCCTGGTCGCGGCGGGCGCGACCCCGGCGCACGCCGCCGCCGACGACACCGAACGGCCCACCGCCCCCGGCCCGATCACTGTCGCCGCCATCGACACCACCTGGGTCGAGCTGACCTGGGCTGCCTCGACCGACAACGTGGGGGTGGTCCGTTACCCGGTCTCCGCGCGGTTCGAGGACAACGGTCTGACCTGGTCGACCGACACCAACAGCATTCGGATCACCGGCCTGCGCCCGTCGCGCACGTACACCTTCTTCGTGTCGGCGCTGGACGCGGCCGGCAACGGCTCACCGTCGAACCCGAGCCTGCGGCTGACCATGCCACCGGGGGACGACCAACCGCCGGGCGCGCCGGGTCAACCGGTGGCGTCCGACGTCACCGCCACGGCGGTCCGGCTGCGCTGGGCGCACTCGGTGGAGAACGCCGCGCTCGAACGGTACGAGGTGTTCCGGGTGGACGCTGGCGGCGCTCTCACTCTGGTCCGCGACGTTTCCCAGTACCCGCCGTTAAATAGTGCCACGATCAACGGGTTGGCGCCGAACACCACGTACACCTTCGTGGTGCGGGCCCGCGACGAGGTCGGACTGCTGTCCGTGCTGTCCGCACCAGTCACCGTCACCACCCTGCCGCCGCCGCCGAGCTGCGCGGTCCGGTCGACCGTGGGGCAGTGGCCCGACGGCTTCGTGGCGCGTCTGGCGGTCACAACACCGGCCCGACGGCGATCGACGGGTGGACGATGAGGTGGCGGTTCTACGCCGGCCAGCAGCTGCGCAGCCTGTGGGGCGCGGAGGTGGTCGACCGCGACAGCAGCTACCTGCGGGTGCGCAACGGGCGCCACGACAAGCTGATCCCGCCCGGCGGCACCGTGTCGCTGGGGCTGGTCGCCACCGGCACGCAACTGCCGGAGGACATCACCCTGAACGGCGGCCTCTGCACGGTGGCAGACGAATAACGCTCGACTCCGGGGTCTGGCGTGCGCCGCGACATCTTGCGACGCTAACGCCTGTGTATGACTACGACCTGTTGGTGCTGGGCTCCGGGCCCAGCGGTCAGAAGGCCGCGATCGCCGCCGCCAAACTCGGCAGGCGGGTCGCCATCGTGGACCGCCGCGACATGATCGGTGGGGTGTGCATCAACACCGGCACCGTGCCCTCCAAGACCCTGCGCGAGGCCGTGCTCTACCTGACCGGCCTGAGTCAGCGCGACCTGTACGGCAGCAGCTACCGGGTCAAGGAGGACATCACCGTCAGCGACCTGGCGGCCCGGACCCAGCACGTCATCACCCGGCAGACCGACGTCATCCGCAACCAACTGTCCCGCAACCGGGTCGCGATGATCACCGGCACCGGGCGTTTCGCCGACGCGCACGCGATCTGGGTCGACGACGGCTCCGGCCGTGAGTCCAAGGTGACCTTCGACAAGAGCGTCATCGCCGCGGGCACCCGCCCGGCCCGCCCGGACAGCGTCGACTTCGACGACCGGACGATCGTGGACTCCGACGGCGTCATCAACCTCCAGGCCGTACCCCGCAGCATGGTCGTGGTCGGCGCCGGCGTGATCGGCATGGAGTACGCCTCGATGTTCGCCGCGCTCGGCACCAAGGTGACGGTGGTGGAACGCCGCGACCGGATGCTGGATTTCTGCGACGACGAGATCGTCGAGTCGCTCAAGTACCACCTGCGCGACCTGTCCGTGGCGTTCCGCTTCGGCGAGGAGGTCGCCGCCGTGGAGAAGCACCAGACGGCGGCGCTGTGCATCCTCAAGAGTGGCAAGAAGATCGTCGCCGACACGGTGATGTACTCGGCCGGCCGGCAGGGCCAGACCGACGACCTGGCGCTGGAGGCGGCCGGGTTGGAGGCGGACCGACGCGGCCGGATCACCGTCGACGCCAACTACCGCACCGCAGTGGAGAACATCTACGCCGTCGGCGACGTCATCGGTTTTCCCGCGCTCGCGTCCACCTCGATGGAGCAGGGTCGGTTGGCCGCGCAGCACGCCTGCGGCGAGCCGATCCGGGAGATGCACGGCCTGCAACCGATCGGCATCTACACGATTCCGGAGATCAGCTTCGTCGGGCAGACCGAGGCACAGCTCACCGAGAGCTCGACACCGTTCGAGGTGGGCATCGCCCGGTACCGCGAGTTGGCGCGGGGTCAGATCGTGGGCGACTCGTACGGCATGCTGAAGCTGCTCGTCTCCCCCGACGACGGTCGACTGCTCGGGGTGCACGTGTTCGGCACCGCCGCCACCGAGATAGTCCACATCGGTCAGGCGGTGATGGGCTGCGGGGGCACGATCAACTATCTCGTCGACGCGGTGTTCAACTACCCGACGCTGGCCGAGGCGTACAAGGTCGCCGCCCTGGACGCGTCCAACAAGATCCGCAACATCACCCGCATCGACGGCTAGCCTGCTGGTTGATCAAGAGGTTTCCGTCATCCGGTCTGGCGTGTCCTGACGGAAACCTCTTGATCACCGAGGGCAGGAGAGGGTGGGGCCGGTGCGGGGCCCTGCCCCCGCACCGGCCGGTGAGTGCGTCAGCCTGCGGAGCAGGTCGGGCTCAGGCTGCCGGCGGTGCCGTTGGCCTGGAACCCGAACTCGGTGGACTGCCCGGCGCCGACCTGACCGTTGTAGGCGACGTTGGTCCAGTTCGTCGTGCCGGTGTTACCACTGCGGTTGGCGCTCCAGGCGTTGGTGACTGTGGCACCGGACGGCAGTCCGATCGACACCGTCCACCCGTTGAGCGCCGACGAGCCCGCGGTCACCCGTACGTTCGCCACGAAGCCGCCGTTCCACTGGTTCACCGACACCGTGGCGGTGCAGCCACCCGTGCCCGGCGGCGGCGTGGTGGGCGGGTCGGTGGGCGGGTCGGTCGGCGGGTCCGTGGGCGTGGTGCCGTTGTTCAGCGCGGCGAGAACAGCGTCGTACGCGGGCTTCTTCGAGCCGTTGCTGTTGAACAGCAGCGGGGTCTGCGAAGACCGCCACGAGTCACTGTCGCGGATGCCCCACACCGTGATGCCGTTGCAGCGGGCAACGGCCAGGCAGTCCTCGACGACGCTGCGGTACGTGTTCGCCGAAGCGCCCTGGATGTCCAGCTCGGTGATCTGCACGTCCACACCGAGCGCCGCGAAGCTCGACAGGGTGGTGCGGTAGTTGCTCACGTACGGTGAGTCGTTGTTGAAGTGCGACTGGAACCCGACGCAGTCGATCGGCACGCCACGGGCCTTGAAGTCGCGCACCATGTTGTAGACGCCCTGGGTCTTGGCGTGCGTCCAGTTGTCGGTGTTGTAGTCGTTGTAGCAGAGCTTCGCGCCCGGGTCCGCGGCACGCGCCGCCCGGAACGCCGCCTCGATCCAGTCGTTGCCGGTGCGCTGGAGGTTGGAGTCGCGACGGCCTCCGGAACTGCCGTCGGCGAACGCCTCGTTCACTACGTCCCACGCCACGACCTGACCCCGGAAATGCGTGGCCACCTGCGTCACATGGTTGAGCATCGCCGACCGCAACGCAGTACCACTCATGCTCTGCATCCAGCCAGGCTGCTGCGAATGCCACGCCAGCGTGTGACCCCGCACGCTCATCCCACGGCTACGCGCGTGGTTGACGATCTGCTCCGCCGCCCCGTAACTGAACCGACCCTGCTGCGGCTCCGTCGCGTCGATCTTCATCTCGTTCTCAGGCGTCACCGAGTTGAACTCACGATTCAAAATCGTGGTGTACGCGCTGTCGGACAACCTGCTCGCGGCGACTGCCGTACCGAAGTAGCGACCCTTCTCGGCGGCGGACGCGCCGAGCGTCGTCCCGGCGGAGGCGGGTGCCGTCGCGAACAGCGCCATGCCGGCGGCGAGGGCACCCGCGCCGGCCAGCGCGACTGCGGCTCTGGAAGCCGCCTTCCATCTCGGACTTCTCATCGTGTGGCTCCTCTTGAGGTGGTGGGGTGGGAAGGGGAAATCAGGACACCGAACAGGCGGCACCGTTGAGCGCGAACGAGGTGGGCTTGCCGGTGCCGCCCTCGTGCGTGGCCTGGAAGCCGATCTCGACCGACGCGTTCGGGGCGATGGTGTTGTTGTAGGAGACGTTGCGGGCGGTCACCGCGCCGCTCACCGGGGCGTACTGGGCGTTCCAGCCGCTGGTGATGCGCTGCCCGCTGGGCAGCGTGAAGGTCAGCGCCCAGCCGTTCACGGCGGTGGCACCGGTGTTGGTGATGGTCACGCTCGCGGTGAAGCCGCTGTTCCAGGCGTTGACCGTGTAGCCGACCCGGCAGGCGCCCTCGGTCGGCGGCGGGGTGGTCGGGGGCGGAGTCGTCGGCGGCGGAGTGGTCGGGGGCGGAGTCGTCGGGGGCGGAGTCGTCGGCGGCGCGGTGCCGTCCAGCCCGAAGAAGCGGATCACCTGCGCGGCGTCGACCGGCAGATTGTGCGTGACGCCCTGCATGCTGATCGCCTCGACCGGCGCCATCGGGCCGCTGCTGCCGTAGCGGGTGCGAGTGTGACCGGACTGCGGGGCGTCGGTGTACGTCGGGGTCTGGCTCAGCCCGTGCACGTTGGTCCACTGCTTGACCTGCTCGCCGAAGTTCGGATAGCGCAGCGTCTCGTCGTTGGTGCCGTGCCAGATCTGCATCCGGGGTCGCTGGCCGGTGTAGCCGGGGTACGCCTCCCGGACCAGGTCACCCCACTGCTGCGCGGTCCGGATGAGTTGCCCGTTGGCGCACTGGCTGTTCCACTCCGAGGTGCCGCCGGTGGCGAAGCAGGCGAACGGCACCCCGGCGAACGAGGCGCCCGCCGCGAACACGTCCGGGTAGACGCCCAGCATGACGTTGGTCATCATCGCGCCGGACGAGGTGCCGGTGGCGAAGATCCGCGCGGGGTCGGCGGAGTAGCGCTGCCGCACGTAGTCCACCATCGACATGAGGCCGACCGGGTCGCTGCCGCCGCCACGGCGCAACGCCTGCGGTGAGTAGACGTCCCAGCACTTGCTGCTGCGGGTTGCCGACGGGTAGATCACGATGAACCCGTACCGGTCCGCGAGGGAGGCGTACTGGGTGCCCGAGTGGAACGCGGGGCCCGTCCCGGTGCAGTAGTGCATGGCCAGGAGGATCGCCGGTCGGGTCGCCACCCGGTCCGGGACGTACAGGTGCATCTGCAGGTTGGTGGGGTTGGTGCCGAAGTTGGTCACCTGCGTGAGCGTCGCCGCCGACGCGGGAGCGGCGAACGTCAACGCGGCGGCGGCCAGTGTCACGGCCGCCATGACGACGCCAAGCATTCTCGTCTTCAGTGTCATCGTCGCGATCCTTTGCGGAAAAAGGCGCGTGGAAGGGGACTTAAGTCGAGGACTGCCCTTCGCCCGACCTTGACCGCGGCTCGCGTGACCATGTCAGCTTCGATCGAGGACACTCGATTGTCAAGACTTCCGGAAACCTTTCGCCGCAACGGTTCTGGCGGTTACCTGCACGGCAATGGGGATCGACGGGCGTCTTCAGCGCCGACGGATGGCGATGAATTATCGGCACGTTTTCGGAACCTGCCAGGCCGCCGCCGGGCATACGGCACGACGACGGCCCGACCGGATGACCGGCCGCCCGCACCGCCGCTCAGTAGATGTCGCGCCCTCGCTCGTCCGGCATCCCGGACTTGCGGTAGAAGTACGTGTTGATCTGGTCGCGCCACTCGGTGGCGCAGCGCACCTGCTCGTCGAGGCGTTCGGCGACCCGCTCGTACACGCTCGGGTCGATCATCCCGGTCAACGTCTGCCACCTGCGTCGCATCGCCGTCGCCTCCTCGACCCCGGCGAAGTGGGTGTCGTAGATGTGCTGGATGACCGTCGAGCCGCTGTGCAGCACGTGCCCGTACGGCACGTGGTGGAAGAAGAGCAGCAGCTCGTCGGGGCAGGTCTCGGGTGACTCGTACACCTGCGCCCAGTACGGCGGGTACTGGCCGGCGAAGCCGGTGCCCGACGCTCGGCTGCGGTCCACGCCGACGCCGTCGCGGTCGGCGAAGTGGTACGTGCCCCACCGGGTGTACTCGTACCCGTCGACGCCGGGACCGTAGTGGTCGCCGGGGTTGACCATGAAACCGACACCCAGCGGGGCGGTGTAGCGCTCGTACGTACGCCACGAGTCGTCCATGATCTCGTGCAGGACCCGCCGCACCAGCTCCGCGTCGGCCGTCGCCGACGGCGGAAAGGTCAACGTGATCCACTCGTCGAGAATCGCCGTCGGGTCCCGCCGGGGGTCCCAGGCCAGCCGGCCAAACGCGTACAGGTTGGCCTGCGCCAACGGATGCCCGGTCCAGAAGACGTCGTCGCCGACGTTGGCGACGGCGACCATCCCGCCGCCCGCCGCCGACTCCCCCGTGACCACGTCGGCGATCGTCCGCCCGTCCGGCCCCCAGGGAGCGAAGCCGAGCACCTCACTCCACCACGGGCCGAGGTGGCAGACGTGCCGCTGTTGGCCCGTGTACTCCTGGGTGACCTGCAACTCCACCGCCAGCCGGGTCGCCGGCATCGCGGCGAACACCGGTGAGACCGGTTCGCGCGGCTGGAAGTCCACCGGGCCGAACTTCACCTGGACGACCACGTTGGTACGGAACCGCCCGTCGAGCGGGGCGAAGTGGTCGTACGCGGCCCGGGCCCGGTCGGTGGACCGGTCCCGCCAGTCCTGGTGGTGGTTGTAGACGAACGCCCGCCAGTGCACCACTCCCCCGTGCGGGGCGAGGGCCTCGGCCAGCAGGTTCGCCCCGTCGGCGTGGTCACGGCCGTACGCGAACGGGCCGGGTTGCCCCTCCGAGTCGGCCTTCACCAGGTAGCCGCCGAAGTCCGGGATCCGGTCGTACACCCGTCTGGTGGTGCCGGCCCACCAGACGCGTACGTTCTCGTCCAGGGGGTCGGCGGTCGGCAGGCCACCGAGGAGCACCGGTGCGGCGAAGCTGACCGACAGGTGCACCCGGATGCCGTACGGGCGCAGCGCGTCCGCGATCTCGGCCACGTCCCCGAGCCGTTCGGTGAGCAGCAGCGCCTCGGTACGGGCCACATTGACGTTGTTCACCGATATCGCGTTGATCCCACAGGAGGCCAGCAGCCGCCCGTACTCCCGCACCCGGGCCAGGTCGCCGCGCGGACGGCCGTCCTGCCAGAAGATCGAGCCGCCCGCGTACCCCCGTTCGACCTGGCCCATCACCGGGTGCACCGCCACGTTGTCCCAGTGGTTCACCATCCGACGGCGCAGCGCCGGCCGGTGCCACTCCGGGGGTCGGGCCGGGTCGAAGGCCGCCGCGCAGAGCCGGACCACGTGGAAGAGCCCGTACAGCAGGCCGGCGGGCGCGTCGGCCAGCACCGCTGTCACGTCGCCGGCGCGCGCCAACACGAAACCCTCGTCGCCGAGCGTTCCGCCGTCGCCCAGCTCGACCAGCGCCGCCTCTCCGGCGGCGCGGGCCGCCTCCACCGCCGGGTTGGGCAGCTCGGCGGCGTCGCGCAGGGCGAGCACCAGGTCGACGTCGACGTCCCAGGACGGGGAGTGCCACACCCGTCCGCCGTAACGGGCGCAGGCGCGCGAGACCTCGTTGAGGACGGTGTCGACGAGCAGCCCCTCGCCGTGCAGGAGGATACGACGCGCGCCGAGCGACCGGAACGCCTCCGGCGGCAGCCAGGCCGGGTGGACGCGCGGTTCGTCACCGTCCATCGGCTCCTCGACGAACATCAGCTGCTCCAACTCCACCGACTCTTCGGCGTTCACCGGTCCTCCTCCAGCACGACAACCCCGTACGCCGGCAGCCGCAGGACGCCGCCAGCCGCCGTACGGTCGCCGGTGAGCAGGTCGACGCCGCCGGTCCGGGCGGTCACCTCGACCGGCTCGGCGCGGTGGTTCAGCAGAAACAGCAGCCGCGACCCGTCCGCCGCGACCCGCACGGAGGATTCCAGGTCCGGCACGTCCGGGTAGGGCCCGAGCAGGTCGTGCCGGGCGAGCACCTGCCGAACCACCCAGGACACCCCGGACTGGTCCAGCCCGGCGGCCACGTACCACCCGTCGCCGGCGCCGAAGGAGTTACGGGTCACCGCGGGGGTGCCCGCGTAGAAGTCGGCCTGGTAGGTGCCGACGACCTGCGCGCCCTGCGGAATCACCAGCTCGAACAGCAGGCTCGCGTCGACGTCGACCTGATCCGCGCCGTCGCCGAGGCGGACCGTGTTGACCACCTCCGGGCCGCGGGCGTCCCACTCGTCGACCCGGACGCCCATGAGCTGACCGAGCGGGCCCGGCACGTCCATCAGGAACGCCTGGTCGTTCTCGTCCACCCGGCCCGACAGGTAGGTGGTCAGCACCGACCCACCGCGCGTCGCCACCGCCTCCAGCCGCTGCGGCAGGTCACCCTTGAGCAGGTGCAGGGCCGGGGCCACGACCACGTCGTAGCCGGACAGGTCGGCGGTCACCGCGACGACGTCCAGGTCGACACCGGCGTCCCAGAGGGCCCGGTGGTACGCGAGCACGACCTGCTGGTAGCGGACCAGCCGAGACGGGCCGTCGGAGATCTCCAACGCCCACCAGCTGTCCCAGTCGAACAGCAGAGCCACCCGGGCCGGGGTCCGCGCGCCCAGTGACGCCGGGCCGAGCCGTTCCAGTTCGGCGCCCAGTTCGGCGACCTCCCGGAACACCCGGGTGTCCGAGCGACCGGCGTGGCCGATGACGGCACCGTGGTACTTCTCGCTGGCCCCACGGGAGGCACGCAGCTGGAAGAAGAGGACCGCGTCGGCGCCGTGCGCCACGGCCTGCCAGCTCCACAGCCGCATCAGACCAGGGCGCTTCAACGGGTTGACGTCGCGGCACGCGGTGAAGCTCGGGGTCTGTTCCATCAGCCAGAACGGCTGGCCGTCCTTGAGCCCGCGCATCAGGTCGTGGGTCAGCGCCATCCGGGCCGCCGACGCGTCGTCGGGCGGGTAGTTGTCCCAGGAGACGAAGTCCAGATGAGGTGCCCAGCGGTGGTAGTCGATCGGGCGGTACATGCCCATGAAGTTCGTGGTCACCGGCAGTGCCGGGCTGGACTCCCGGATGGCCGCCTTCTCGTCGCGGAAGTTCGTCAGCATCGCATCGGAGGTGAACCGCAGGTAGTCCAGTGTGATGCCCGGGAACGCGGTGTGGTCCGGGCCGCGCCAGTGCTCGGTCAGCGCCGACGGCGGCTCGATCTCGTCCCAGTCGGTGAAGGTGTGCGACCAGAAGGTGGTGTACCAGGCCTCGTTCAGCTCGTCGAGGGTGCCGTAGCGGTGGCGCAGCCAGTTCCGGAAACCGGCCGCGCACAGGGCGCAGTAGCAGGCGCCGCCGTACTCGTTGCCGACGTGCCAGGCGAGCACCGCCGGGGTGTCGGCGTAGCGACGGGCGACCCGCCGGGCCAGCTCCGTCGAGAGCCGGCGGAAGATCGGCGAGCTGGGGCAGGAGTTGTGTCGCTGGCCGAAGCGGTGCTTGCGGCCCTCGAAGTCGGTCCGGGTCACCTCGGGGTACGCCTTCGCCAACCACGGCGGATGGGCTCCGGTGCCGGTGGCCAGGCAGATCCCGCGTCCCTCGGCACTGGCCCGCTCGACGATCCTGTCCAGCAGCGCGAAGTCGTAGGTGCCCTCGGCGGGCTGGGTGAGCGCCCAGTCGAACACCCCGAGGGTGACCAGGTCGATCCGTGCCGTGTCGAACAGGCGGTAGTCCTGCTTCCACACGTCCTCGGGCCACTGTTCCGGGTTGTAGTCGCCCCCGAAAGGCACCTTGGCGCTCAGGGGCAGGCTCATCTGGTGAACTCCTTCCGGATCAGGTGGATCATCGGGTCGCCGACGCGCAGGTACGCCAGCACCGCGATCGACGCCAGCAGCATCAGCACCGCTTCGGAGAAGGCCGCGGTGATTCCGGCCGCTGCGGCCAGCAGCAGGGCGTTGCCGACGGGAACACCCGGGGTACGCACGAGGAAGTGCACGGCCAGCCGGAGCACGTCGCGGGCGCGGAAGTCGAACAGCGAAGTGATCACCAGAGCGTTGGCCGCGCAGAGCGTCACGCCCACTCCGATCAGCACCAGCGGCACCGCCCACCAGCTCGACAGACCGACCGCGTCGCGGTAGGCGAGGTTAACGGCGAGCACGGTCAGCCACAGCAGCGTCGGCACCCAGACGCGCAGCACGCCGAGCACGTTGGCCCGGTAGCCGCGCCAGAACAGGGTCGCCGGGCGCAGGTCGGTCAGGTCGGTTCGCTGGTGGCGCAGGACGTAGAGGGCGGCGGAGATCGCCGGGCCGACCGGTACCAGCAGGAGCGCGGCCAGCGGCAGGTTGCTCGGATCGCGACCCAGCACCAGCAGCGGAAGCAGGGCGGGCACCGTGGTGAGCAGCAGGAGCAGCTCGACCACGAGCAGGATGTAGACGCGCGAGGTGATCCGCGACAGTGGCCCGTCGCCGAACTGTCGCCGGGTCTGAGTCGCGCCACTCACGCTCGCTCCCTCCGGTCGACTCAGCTGATCCGTGATCGCCGGGGTCCGGTCGGGTCGCGCCAGGGGCGACCCGGCC
The DNA here is from genome assembly GCF_044456785.1 of Micromonospora sp. NPDC050795. Lineage (NCBI taxonomy): Bacteria > Bacillati > Actinomycetota > Actinomycetes > Micromonosporales > Micromonosporaceae > Micromonospora > Micromonospora sp. NPDC050795. The sequence continues at coordinate 10,992 of NZ_JBITGE010000039.1, forward strand.
GGACTCCCGCCGATCAGCCGTTGTTCTTCTGGAACCGCTCGTACGCCTTGTTGACCAGGTCGATGTACTGGTCGGAGTTCTTGGCCTTCAGCTCGGCCACGTACGCGTCCCACTCGCTGAGCGGCCGCTGACCGAGGGCGAACTTCAGCGTGTTCTGGGTGACGAAGTCCTTCAGCGGCGTCTCCCAGAGCGACACCTGCTCGCGCTCCTCGTCGCTCAACGGGGCCGGCGGGGGCACCACCCTCGGCTTGCGGGCGTCCATCACCTTCTGGAACTCCAGTTCCTCCGGCGAGAAGAACCCGCGAACCAGGTCGGGAGTGCCGCCGTAGGCGAAGACGCCGTTGTGGAAGCCGAAGTCCTTCTGCAGGTGCTTGGGCGCCTTCGGGTTGAGCCCGAGGAAGTCGACCCCGGGGTTGAGTGTGCGCTTGCCGGACGCGTCCTTGGTGAAGGTCGTGCCCTCGACGCCCCAGCGGGCGAACTCCAGGCCTGCGTCCGAATACCACAACCAGTCGATGAACTGCATCATGGCCACGAAGTTCTTGCTCTCCCGAGCCTTCGTGGAGATCATGATGCCGTTCTCCAACCGGGGGAACGGGTTGATCTCGCCAGCCGGGCCGATCGGCAGCGGAATCTTGGCCATCTTGGCGTTCGGCAGGGTCTTGGCCAGGTCGGGGCGGTGGTTGTTGACCAGGGTCTGCGCGTTGCCGGTGACCACGAACGACTTGCCATTGGCGAGCTTCTGGCGGGCCTGGTCGTCGGTCTGGGTGAAGCTCTCCGGGTCGAGCAGGCCCTCGGCGACGAGCTTGTGCAGGTAGGTGACCATCTGCTTGTACTGCTCGGACGCGCCGGTGTAGCTGAACTTCTTCGCCGCCGGGTCCCAGGTCGCGTGCTGGTAGTCCCAGCCCGCCTGGGTGCCGTGGGCGGAGCCGAGGATGTTCAGCAGCGCGCCGGTCGGGTTGGGCTTGCTGAAGAGGTCGGAGTACGGGTAGACGTTCGGGTACTTGGCCTTCATCGCCTTGAGCACCGTGTACAGCTCGTCCCAGGTCTTCGGGACCGCCAGGTTGAGCTCCTGCATGATGTCGGTGCGCACCAGCACCGTGTAGTCCTGCGTGGGCTTCTCGTGAAGGCCGGGGAGCAGGTAGAACTTACCGTCGGACTGCCGCAGGTTGTCGATCTCCGGCTGGAGGTTCCACTTGGCGATCTTGTCCTTGAGGTTGGGCATCAGGTCCAGGTAGTCGCTCACCGGAAGGATCGCCCCGGAGGACACGAAGGCGTTCTCCTGCGGGTGGTACGTCTTCGGAATGATCAGCGGGGCGTCGCCGGCGCCGATCAGCAGGCTGCGCTTCTGCTCGTAGTCGCTCAGCGGCACGGCCACCGGTTCGATCTTGACGTTGGTCCGCTTGGTGAGCTCCGACCAGAACAGCCAGTCTTCCTTGAGCGGGTAGAACGTGTGGTTGTTGTAGAGGGTGGAGAACGAGAGCGCCTCGGTGGCCTTGAACTGGTCACCGATGCCGTAGTTGGCCATCGCGCCGGCCCGGTTCTCGGAGAGGTCGGTCGACTCTGCGGGGTCCTCGGAACAGGCTGTGGCAAGGGAGAGCGCAAGCAGACCCGCGGTGGCCAAGGCCAGGCGGCGCCCCGTCTTGTGGAGCATGGCTCGTCCTTTCGGTGGTGGGGTTTCGGTGGGGAAGCGGTGCGGCGCCGACGTCATCCCTTGACCGCGCCGAGCATCACGCCGCGGACGAAGTACCGCTGGACGAAGGGGTAGATCGCCAGGATCGGCAGGGTGGTGAGCACGATCGTCACGGCCTGGAGGGTGGCCGCGGCCTGGACCTTGTCGGCGTCGGCGGCGGAGGACTCGGCGCTCGTGGCGCCCGCGATGAGGTTGCGGAGGTACACGGTGACCGGCAGCAGATCCTGCCGGTCGATGTAGAGGAACGCGGTGAACCACGAGTTCCAGAAGGACACCGCGTAGAAGAGCAGCATCGTCGCGATGATCGCCTTCGACAGCGGCAGCACGATCCGCAGCAGGATGCCGTAGGTGTTCAGCCCGTCGACGGCCGCAGCCTCCTCCAACTCGCTCGGCAGACTCTCGAAGAACGCCTTCATGACCAGCAGGTTGAACACGCTGATGGCGTTGGGGATCACCACGGCCCAGATGGTGTTCTTCATGCCCAGGCTGGTGACCAGCACGTAGTTGGGAATCAGGCCACCCGAGAAGAACATGGTGAACAGCGCGACACCGATGAGAAACGGGCGACCCTTGAGCTGCGGCTTCGACAGGACGTACGCGTAACACGTGGTCAGCACTATCGAGATGAGCGTGGCGACCACCGTGTAGACCACTGTGTTGCGGTAGTTCGTCCAGAACATCGCGTCCGACGTCAGCAGCTTGTACGCGGTCAGGTCGAACCCGCGCGGGAAGAAGGTCACCTTGCCGGCGATGATGTACGCCTCTTCGCTGAGCGAGCGGGCCACGATGTTGAGGAACGGGTACAACGTCACGACCACGACGCCCAGCAGAACCACGGTGTTGACCACCCGGAAGATCCGGTAACCGCGGCTGTCCACCGGTCCGCGTGTCTTCGGGCCGTCGATCTTCGTACGGAGGGTCACCACAGGCTCGTCCCCACAGTGCGACGGGAGATGACGTTCGCCGACAGGACGAGGATCAGCCCGATCACCGCCTCGAAGAGGCCGATGGCAGCCGCGTAGCTGAAGTTGCTCGACTGGAAGCCCATCCGGAACAGGTAGGTGGAGATCACGTCGGCGGTCGGGTACGTCAACGGGTTGTAGAGCAGCAGGATCTTCTCGAACCCCACCGCCAGGAAGCTGCCGATGTTGAGGATCAGCAGGGTCACCATCGTCGGACGGATGCCGGGCATCGTGACGTGCCAGGTCTGTCGCAGCCGGCCGGCGCCGTCGATCCGGGCGGCTTCGTACAGGTCCTCGTCGATGGTGGTGAGGGCCGCGAGGTAGAGGATCGTGCCCCACCCGACGGTCTGCCAGACCTCGGACGAGACGTAGATGGTGCGGAACCACTCCGGTCTCTGCAGGAACGCCACCGGGTCGCCACCGAACAGGTTGACGATCTGGTTGGCGGTGCCCTCGATCGAGGTCAACTGCATGACCATCGCCGCCACGATCACGATCGACAGGAAGTGCGGCAGGTACGACACGGACTGGACGAACCGCTTGAAGCGGCGGGCCCGGACCTCGTTGAGCAGCAGCGCCAACACGATCGGCAGCGGGAAACAGAACAGCAGGGTCAACGTCCCGAGCACGAGGGTGTTGGTGAACACCTCCCAGAAGGTCGGGTCGGTGAGGAACATCCGGAAGTAGCGCAGCCCGACCCAGTACTCACCGAAGATGCTGCCGCCCGGCTTGAACCGACGGAACGCGATGATGTTGCCGATCATCGGCAGATACCGGAACACCAGGAAGAACAGCAGCGGCAGAATGGCGAGGGAGTAGAGCTGCCAGTCCCGGCGCAGTGCCTGCCGCCAACTGCGACGGCGTCGTGGCGAGCGCGGGGCAGGGCTCTGCGCCCGCTGCGGAGGGCTCGGCGGCGCCGGCGGCGGTGGCCGCAGGGTGGATGTCATCCGTGGCCTCCTATGCCGACTGTGCAACGGCCACGAGGGGCTCCACCCGCACCGAGGTGAGCAGTTCCCGCTCGAATCCGACCTGGCGTTCGGTGCCGACCAGTCGCAGCGGCAGGGCCGCCGCCACCTCGCCGCTGGATCGGCCGAACCGCAGCTCGACGTCGCCGGGCTCGACGATCCGTCTGCCGGTCAGCCCGGTGAACGACGCCGTGTCGGCAGGTACGCCGAACGTCACGTGCGCCACCTCGCCGGGCGCCAGCGGCAGCCGGGTGTAACCGATCAGCCGGACCACCGGACGGGTGGTCTGCGCGACCGGGTCGTGCAGGTAGAGCTGCACGACCTCGGCGCCGGCCCGCTCACCGGTGTTGGCGACGGTGATCCGCACCCGTACCTCGCCGTCGACCGGCCAGACAGTCGGATCTTCACGTGGTTCGACCACTGTGGCGTCGGACCACTCGAAGGTGGTGTAGCTCAGCCCGTGGCCGAACGGGTACGCCGGGGTCGGGTCGATCGAGGACACCTTGTTGCGCCGGCCGAGCGGTGGCGCGAGGTAGGTGCTCGGCAGCCCGCCGGCGTCGCGGGGCACGCTGACCGGCAACCGTCCGGAGGGGTTGACCGCGCCGGTGAGAACCTCGGCGAGTGCCTGCCCACCGAGCTGGCCGAGGAAGAACGCCTGCACCACGGCCGCCGCGTCGTCGAGCTCCGGGCCGAGCGCGTACGGGCGGCCGGTCATCAGGACCAGGACGACCGGGGTGCCGGTGGCGAGAACGGCGCGGACGAGGTCGGCCTGCACGCCGGGTAGCCGCAGGTCGACGGCGTCGCAGCCCTCACCGGAGGTGCCTCGGCCGAACATTCCCGCGCGGTCGCCGACGGCCAGCACGCACACGTCGGCGGCGGCGGCAGCGGCGACCGCGGCAGGGATGCCCGAGGTGTCGTCACCGGTGACGGTGCACCCCGGCTCGTGGGTGAGCATCGGAACGCGTCGGGCCAACTCGTCGCGCAGTGTGGGGATGGCCAGGCCGAGCCCGAACTCGCTGTGGTTGACGCCCACGTGGTTGGGGAACGAATAGCAGCCGAGCATGCCCATCGGGTCGTCGGCGACCGGGCCGATCAGGGCGACCCGGCTCGCCACGGCCAGCGGGAGGACGCCGGTGTTGCGCACCAGGACGACTGACTCCCGGGCCAGGCGAAGCGCGATGTCCTGGCTGGCCTCGTCGTCGAAGCGCAGGGACGCCACGTCGTCGGGAAGCTCCTGCCAGCCCTCGTCGAGCAGACCGAGCTCGATCTTCTGGATCAGCACCCGACGCAGCGCGCAGTCGATGAGCGCCTCGTCGACCTCGCCCCGGCGAGCCGCCTCGACCAACGGTTCGCCGAAGGCGTCCACCGTGGGCAGCTCGACGTCGATCCCGGCCCGCAGGGCGAGCCGGGCCGCGTCGGCGGCATCCTCGGCGACTCCGTGCAGGGTCTGCAGGAACCGTACGGCGAAGTAGTCGGCCACCACGGTGCCGGTGAAGCCCCACTCGTCCCGCAACAACCCGGTCAGCAGCCCACGGTCGGCCGCGACGGGCAGGCCGTCGATCTCGGCGTAGGAGTTCATCACCGAGCGGGCGCCGCCGAGACGCAGCGCCATCTCGAACGGCGGCAGGATGACGTCGGCCAGCTCGCGACGGCCCATCGGCACCGGCGCGAGGTTGCGTCCGCCTCGGGAGGCGGAGTAGCCGGCGAAGTGTTTCAGCGTGGCCACCACACCGGCCCGCTCCAGGCCCCGCACGTAGGCGGCACCTGTCGTCCCGACCAGGTAGGGGTCCTCGCCGATCGTCTCCTCGGTACGACCCCAGCGGTAGTCCCGGGTGACGTCCAGCACCGGGGCGAGGCCCTGGTGCACACCAGCGGCGCGCATCGACCGCCCGATCCGGTCGGCCATCGCCTCGACCAGTTCGGGATCGAAGGAGGCGCCCCAGCTCAGCGGAGTCGGGTAGACGGTGGCCCGCCACGCCGCGAACCCGGTGAGGCACTCCTCGTGCACCTGCGCCGGAATGCCGAACCGACTGGCGGCCACGATCTGCGCCTGCGAGGCCGCCAGTGACCGGGCGCCGAACACCGGGTCGACCGGGGCGGTGCCGAACGGACGGGTCAGCTGGCCCAACCCGTACTGGATGACGGTGCTCCACGGCGGCAACTCGCTGATCATGTCCGACTGGTGCGGTGCGACGCCCTCGCCGCTGGCGTCGGCGCCGACCCAGACCCCGACGAGCTGGGCGATCTTCTCTTCGAGGGACATCTTCGGCAGGAGCGCGTCGGCCCGCTCGGTCGGCGACAGCCGCTGATCACGCCACGGCGCGGCGCCGCCGTCGGAGAGCGACTGACTTGTCATGCCCTGACCCCTTAGCTCCGGCCACATCCCCGTGCCCTGGTGGAACCAGTTCCGTGGCGGACGTTTCTCACGATCCGAAACTTTCCGGAAACCTGCGTAACCTTTTCGGCAACCTAAGTGCCCCATCGATGACTGTCAAGTGTCCCAATCGGACTACCAGGGGATGTTTCCTGCACACGGTGAGCCCACGATCGGCGTTCCGTTGCCGAAGAGCCGCGCAATGCCCAGCGAATGCGCAGTCTGAGTGCGGCAACTACTGGCGTGAATGTCCCATCATGTTAAGGTCGCCCGAAACTTTCGGATGTTGTATGAGGCCGCGATGACAGAGCACCGCCCGCTCGACCCACCCGCCTCCACCACCATCGCGACCATCGCCAACGATGTCGGCGTCTCGGTCGCGACCGTGTCCAAGGTCCTCAACGGACGCGGCGATGTCGCCCCCGGCACCAGAGCCCGGGTGGAGGCGAGCCTCGACCGCCACCAGTACCAGCGCCGCGCCCGGCGACACGCGACCAGCGGCGGCCGGGTGGACCTCGTGTTCCACGAGTTCGACACGGGTTGGGCGATGGAGATCCTGCGGGGCGTCGAGGCGGTGACCTCCGCGGCCGGCATCGGGCTGTCGATCGCCCAGCTCGACGGCGCGCACCGCCCGCCGGCACGATGGCTGGAGGCGTTACTCGCCGACCGCCCCCTGGGCGTGGTGTTCGTCCTCTCCCACCTGGCCGAGGCTCAACAGCAGCACCTACGCCGGCAGGGCATTCCGTTCGTCGTCGTCGACACCGACAGCGCCACCTCGGCCTCGGTGCCGACCGTCGGGTCGAACAACTGGAACGGCGGCCTGCTCGCCGCCCGGCACCTGCTGGAACTGGGGCACCGACGGCTCGCCATCATCTCCGGACCACCCGACGTGCTGTGCAGTCGAGCCCGCGCGGCCGGCTTCCAGTCGGCCCACGACGAAGCCGGGATCGTGGTCGACCGCGAGCTGATCCGCTACGGCAGTTTCTCCGCCGGAGCGGGGCACGCCCACGGGCTGCAACTGCTCCAGCGGCCGGACCGACCCACGGCGATCTTCGCCGGATCGGACATCCAGGCCATGGGGGTGCTCCGGGCCGCCCGTCAGTGCGGCCTGCGAGTGCCCGAGGACCTCTCGGTGATCGGGTACGACAACCTGCCGGTCTCCGCCTGGACCGATCCGGCGCTCACCACGATCAACCAGCCGTTGCGCGACATGGCCGGCATCGCCACCCAGATGTTGCTCGACCTGACCAGGGGGAACGAGCCGGCGACCAGCCGGATCGACCTGGTGACCGAGTTGGTCGTCCGGGAGAGCACCGCGCCTCCCGCCCATCCGCACTGACCCCGGCCCCTGCGAGGACCCGTGCCCCACACCGCCTCCACCTTCGACGACCTCCAGCGGTACGCACCCCAGGTCGCCGAACCCGACGACTTCGACGAGTTCTGGCGGGACACGCTCACCGGGGCGGCAGCCGTACCGGTGCTCGTCGACGTCCGTCCCGAACCCACCGACCTGCGGCTGCTCGACTCCTGGGACGTCACGTTCGCCGGCTTCGGTGGTGACCCGGTCCGCGCCTGGTACACCCGTCCGGCCGGGGTCAGCGAACCGCTGCCTGCCGTGGTCGAGTACGCCGGCTACGGGCGCGGGCGCGGTCTGCCCCACGAACGCCCGACCTGGGCGGTGGCCGGGTACGCGCACCTGCTGATGGACAACCGGGGACAGGCGGGGCAGCACGGCGCCGGGGACACCCCCGACCCGCACGGCGCGCCCGGCGGGCCCTGGCCGGCCACCTGGGGGATCCTCGATCCGCGCACCTACCACTACCGCCGCCTGATAACCGACGCGGTGCGGGCGGTCGAGGCGGTCCGCGCGCTGCCGGGGGTCGAGGGTGACCGGGTCACCGTGGTCGGCAACAGCCAGGGTGGCGGCATCGCCCTGGCGGTGGCGGGTCTCGTCGAGGATCTCAGCGCGGTGCTGACCACCGCCCCGTTCCTGTGCGACATGCGCCGGGCCGTCGCGCTCACCGACCTCGCGCCGTACGGCGAGATCGCCCGGTACCTGGCGGTGCACCGGGAGGCCCAGGAGGCGGTGTGGCACACGCTGTCCTATGTCGACGGGGTGACCTTCGCGCGGCGGGCGACCGCGCCGGCGCACTTCGGCGTCGGCGGACGCGACACCGTCTGCCCACCGCGAACCGCCTTCGCCGCGTACAACCACTACGGCGCCGCGAACGGGAGGCCGGTTCCGCCCGAGCGGGAGATGCACGTCTACCCGTTCAACGGCCATGAGGGCGGCGAGGCCGTGCACGTGCGGCGTCAGCTGCGCTGGCTGGGCTCGGTCCTCCATCCAGCGCGGACCTGAGCGACTGATACATCGTCGGGTGCTGATGCGTTGCCGGTGTTAGCGATAACACGCTATGGTGCGTCAGGCGAGGTGCAGGGCACACCTCCCGCCACGGCTTCCCGGCCCGTCCCGCCAGATGCTCGACGGCCGGTGCCCGCCGTACACCGCCACGACCACCAGTGCAGACGTCCGGGTTGTTGGTCGTGCCGCGCACCCCACCTCCGCGTACCGCGTCATGACGCAGCCGTCTCCCCGGTGGCCGCTGATGTCGCGCACCCCCACCAGAGGAAGTCCCATGCGCAGTCCAACGCTCGTGCAACCCGTCCCTCTCGCACCGACCGGCAACGCACCGACGTCGAGGCCCGGACGAGCTCGTCGATGGTGGACGGCCCTGGCCGCCGTCGCCGCCATGGTCGCCGCCGTGCCGATCGCGAGCACTCCCGCCAGCGCGGAGTCCAACGGCGGCGTCCGCGTGATGCCGCTCGGCGACTCGATCACCGACGGATTCAACGTCCCCGGCGGTTACCGGATCGAGTTGTGGCAGCGGTTCACGTCCGGTGGTTACCGGATCGACTTCGTCGGCTCCCAGTTCAACGGGCCAGCCAGCCTCGGCGACCACGACCACCAGGGCCACTCCGGCTGGACGATCGCCCAGATCGACGCCAACGTGGTGAACTGGTTGCGGGCCACGAATCCGCGGACCGTGCTGCTGCACATCGGCACCAACGACATGTACGGCGACACGTCCGGGGCCCCGTCCCGGCTGGCCACTCTCGTCGACCGGATCACCAACACCTCCCCGAACGCGGACGTGTTCGTCGCGACGATCATCCCGAAGTCCGGTGCGGACAACCAGGTCCGGGGCTACAACGCCGCGATCCCCGGGATCGTGCAGAGCCGGGCCGCCGCCGGCAAACGCGTCCACCTGGTCGACATGTACCGCGCACTGACGCTCAGCGACCTGGCCGACGGTGTGCACCCGAACGCCACCGGCTACCGCAAGATGGCCGCCGCCTGGTACGACGCTCTCCGTACGGTGCCCGGCAGCATCGGGGGCGACACGCCTCCGACCACTCCCCCTCCGACCACGCCTCCGCCGACCACTCCCCCGCCGACCACGCCGCCGTCCGGTGACTGCCGCGTCTCGTACACGATCAACGCCTGGAACAGCGGTCTCACCGCGTCGGTCTCGGTGACCAACACCAGCAGCACGCCGGTGAACGGTTGGAGCCTGGCGTTCACGCTGCCCAGTGGGCAGAGCATCACCAGCGGGTGGAACGCCACCTACTCCCCGTCCAGCGGAGCGGTGACCGCCCGAAACGTCTCCTACAACGCGACGATCGCGCCGAACGCCTCGGTCGACATCGGCTTCCAGGCCACCCACACGGGTGGCACCGGTCGGCCGGCCACGTTCACCCTCAACGGCACCACCTGCACGCTTGTCTGACACCGACCGTCGCGGTGCCGGGTCACACCGGCTCGGCACCGCGCGGACGACCGCCGACGCGGGGTCGAGCGGTCACTGCTGCGCAGCGCCGTAGAGTCGGCTCACGGTCTCGGCCACGCAGACGGGCTTGCCGCCGCTGTCGCTCTCCACGGTGACCGTCACGACCAGCTGCACACCGCCGCTGACCGGCGACACGTCGGCGATGGTGGCGGCGGCCCGTACGGCGGCGCCGACCCGCAGCGGCGCGGGGAAACGCACCCGGTTCAGCCCGTAGTTGACGCCCATCGCCACCCCCTCGACCCGGTAGAGCCCGCCCGCCAACGCCGGCAACAGCGACAGGGTGAGGTACCCGTGGGCGATCGTCCCGCCGAACGGCCCCGCCGCGGCTCGGACCGGGTCGAGATGGATCCACTGGTGGTCGTCGGTGGCGTCGGCGAAGAGGTCGACGCGGCTCTGCTCGATGCGCTGCCACGGACCGGGCCCGAGGCTCTCGCCGGTCGCGGCGGCCAGCTCCTCGAACGAGGTGAACACTCTCATGCCGGATCTCCCTACAGGTGCTAGAAGGCGTTGACGCCGGTGAGCGCGCGTCCGATGAGGAGTTGCTGAATCTGGCTGGTGCCCTCGTAGAGCGTGGCCACCCGGGCGTCGCGCAGATACTTGCCGACCGGATACTCGTCGATGTAGCCGTACCCGCCGAAGACCTGGACCGCGTTGTTGGCCGCGCGGACGGCGGCCTCACTGGCGAAGAGCTTGGCCATCGAGGCCTCGGTGGCGAACGGCTGGTCACGGTCGATCAGGTCGGCCACCTGCCACACCAGCAGCCGGGCGGCGTCGGTGTCCACAGCGATGGCGGCGAGCAGTTGTTGGACGAGCTGGTGCCCGGCGATCGGCTTGCCGAACTGGGTGCGCTGCCCGGCGTAACCGACCGCCGCGTCGAGGCAGCCCTGCGCGATGCCGACGCACCCGGCGGCCACCGACATCCGGCCCTTGGCGAGGGTGGCCAGGGCCAGTCGGAATCCGGCGCCCTCCGCGCCGAGGCGGGCCGTGTCGGGCACGCGCACCTCGTCGAAGCCCAGCTCGCCGGTGGCCTGACCGCGCAGACCGAGCTTGCCGTGGATCTCCCGGCGGGTCAGCCCCGGGCTGTCGGTGGGCACCAGGAACGCGGTGATTCCTCGGTGCCCGGGGCCGCCGGTGCGGGCGAAGACCAGCGCGACGTCGGCGGTGGTGCCGTTGGTGATGAACATCTTCGTGCCGGTGAGCAACCAGTCGGTGCCGTCGCGGACCGCACGGGTGCGCAGTGCGGCCGCGTCCGAGCCGCTGTCCGGCTCGGTCAGCGCGAAGCAGCCGAGTGCGGTGCCGGCGCACAGCCCTGGTAACCACTCGGCCCGCTGCTCCGCGCTCCCGTGCGCGGCGATCGACTTCGCGACCAGGCCGAGGGAGACCGAGACGATGCCACGTACCGCCGAGTCTCCCCGGCCCAGTTCCTCCAGGACCAGGCAGTACGCGAGGTGGTCGCCGCCGGAACCGCCGTCGGCCTCGGCGATGGTCAGCCCCAGGAAGCCCAGGTCACCGAGCATGCCGACGATGGCGGGGTCGACCGATTCGCGGCGGTCCCAGGCGGCTGCGTGCGGTAGCAGCTCGCGGTCGGCGAACTCGGCGGCCAACTGGCGGACCGCCGCCTGCTCGGCGGAGAGGGTGAGGTCCATGACGCACAAACTAGCGGTGATAGTTAAACGCGTCCAGACCGGGCGTTCACCGGTCGGAGCTCAGACCGACGTGCCGTTCGGCCGTGAACGCGCGGGCCAGCTCGGTCCGCGATCGGATACCCAGCCGGTGGAACACGTTGCGCAGGTGGTGGTCGACCGTACGGGTGGAGAGGAACATCCGGGCGGCGATCTCCCGGTTGGTGGCGCCCTCGGCGACCAGTTCGGCGATCCGCAGTTGCTGGCCGGTCAGCAACCGTGCCGCGGGCAGGTCCGGCGGACCGATCGACTCCCCGGCCGCCCGCAGCTCCGTGGTGGCCTGCTCGGCCCAGCACTCCACCCCGAGCAGGCTGAACATCTCGCGGGCCTGGTGCAGGTGCGTGCGTGCGTCGCGAGGGCGTCGACTGCGGCGCAACTCCTGGCCGAAGAGCAGTTCGGTACGGGCCCGCTCGAACGTGCCGGCCTCGGTGGGGTGCAGGCGCAGCGCCGCCTCGAAGTCCCGTTCCGCGTCGGCGCCGCCCCGAGGGGCGAGCAGTGCGTGGCACCGCGCGGACAGGGCCCGGCGCAACGGGCTCGCGGTGCTGCTGGCCCACCTGTCGAACGCGGCGAGCGCGGCCGTCGCCGCCGGCCGGTGCGCCAGGTGCGCCGCCGCCTCCACCAGGTACGGGGTGGCCATCACCTGCACGAGGACCTGACCTCGGCGCGTGCCGAGCCGGGACAGCGACGCCAACCGGTCCGCCGCCTCGGCGTGCCGGCCGTCCACCAGGTCGAGCACCGCCAGGGCCCACGCGGCGAGCGCGTGCGGGCGGCTGCCCGGGGTCGGAGACTCGCCGATCTCACGGATCCGCCGCAGGCTGGTCTCCCGATCGGCCCGGATCGCGGCGAGGACGGCGAGCATGCCCAGGTGGACGTTGGCGCAGTTGACCTGCCCGGTGGCCCGGGCGACGCGCAGCCCGTCTCGGGAGGTTTCCGCCGCCGCCTCGTGTCGACCCAGCCAGTACTCAGCGACCGCCCGCAGCTCCAACGCCCGCGACAGCATGGACAACTCACCCCGTTCCCGGGACAGCTCGACCGCGCGTTCGGCGAGCCGGTGGGCCGCACCGTCCACGGCCACCAGCAGTCCGGCCGCCGCCGCGCAGCTGAGCGCGGTGGGGGTCAACGCCCAACCGGTCAGCCGGTCGCCCAGCACCACGGCGCGGCGCAGCGCGGGCCCGGCCCGCTCGTGGTCGCCCCGCAGGGTCGCCGCCACCCCGGCGATCAGACAGCCCATGACCTCCAGGGCCGGAGGGTCGCCCGGGCGTCGCAGCGCCAGCGCCCGCCGTCCGACCTCGGCGTAGCGGTACTGGTCGCCACTGAAGCAGACCGCCTCGCCGGCGCGTACCAGCCCGGTCAACGCCAGGGCACGGTCGGTGCCGGCCACCGCCGCGGTGGCGGCCAGCAGCGTGGCCGACGCACTCGAGGCGGTGCCGCAGCGCAGCTCCAACTCGCCGCGGAGCAGGTCGGCGCGGCCCCGAACGACCGGATCGACGCCCACCGCGCGGAGGCGGTCGAGCAGCAGCCGGGCCTCGTCGGGTTGTCCCCCGGCCCAGGCGTACCGGGCTGCGGCCAGCAGACGGCTCGCGGTCAGCCTCGGCTGATCGCTCAGTTCGGCGGCCCACCGCAGGGCCACCGAGGCGGCGGCCCAGCCGTCGGGTCCGCCGACCGCCGCCTGTTCCAACTCGGCGGCGAGGGCCGGATCGGCACCCGCGGTCGCGGCGGCGAGGTGCATCGCCCGGCGCAGCCGTTGCCCGTCCGCGACCAGCACCTCGGCGAGCAGTCGGTGCGCCGCGCGGCGCTCCGCGAGCGGCGCGCTGGCCGCGATCATCGTGCGCACCAGCGGCTGCGGGAAGGTGACGCCGCGTTGCTCGACGCGGACCAGGCCGGCGACCTCCGCCGGGGCGAGCGCCTCGACCTCGGCGCCCGCGGCCGCCACGGCCCGGATCAGGGTGCCCGGCTCGCCGTCCTCATCGAGCGCGGCGAGCAACAGCACCCGTCGGGTCTCCGGGGGCAGCCGGTCCAGCCGGGCACGGTACGCGCGACCCAGCGCCCCGTCCGCCGGTGGCGCGGCGGGCAGCGACTCCTCGCCCCGCCACTGCCCGGCGGTGAGGACCTCGGCGAGGTCCACCAGGGCCTGCGGGTTGCCGCCGCCGACCGTGGCCAACGCGGTCAGCACCGACGCGGCCGGCCGGTCGGGAAGCCGGTCGACGCTCTCGCGCCCGGCCAGTCGGTCGAGTCGATCAGTGAGGACGGCGCGACTCTCGTGCTCGGTCAGCGCGCGCAGTCGGTGTGCCGGTATCCCGTCGAGGTTGGCGGTGACGTCGGCGGTGAGCAGGACGGCGAGCGGCAGGTGCCGCAGTCGGCGGGCCACGAACGCCAGCACCTGCGCGGTCTGCGGGTCGCCTCGGTCGATGTCGTCCATCGTGGCGAGCAACGGCCGGTCCCGGGCGGCGGCGGTGAGCAGCCCGAGCACCGCCATCGACAGGGTCAACTGCCGGTCGGCCGGGCAGCTTTCCCCGGCCAGCGCGCGCCGCAGCAGTTGGCGCTGCTCATGAGGGAGCGCGGCGGCCCGGTCGAGCACCGGGTCGACCAGACGTTGCAGGCCGGCGTACGGCAGTGCGGCCTCCTCGGCGAGCCCGCTGCCGGCGAGCACTGTGCAGCCACCCTCGGCGTGTCGATGGGCGTAGCCGAGAAGCGCCGTCCGGCCCGATCCGGGCTCCCCGCGCAACAGCAGGGCACCGCCGGCGTTGGTCATGCCGTCGAGCAGGCTCCGGACAGCCCGGCACTCGTCGTCCCGGCCACGCAGCACGGTTAGTTGCACTCTTGATGCAGTAACCATGCCTGTCAGTGTTACCCATCGGAAACCGAATGGAAAGAGGGGGCGATATCGGGCCGGGCCGGAATCAGTCGGGCGCGACCTCGGCCAGCAGAGCGCCCACGGTCCGGGCCATCACCGCGCGGGCCTGGTCCACGCCGAGACCGAGCCCGTAGCGCAGCATCGACCAGGCCTGCCAGGTGCTCGCCGCGACCAGGGCGTTGAGCAACTGCTCCCGTCCCGCCCCGGCCTCGGCCAACTCGACGGCGAAGAGCTCCTCGACCTCGTCGCGGACCCGTTCGATGTGCTTGAGACGGTTGCGGTGCAGCTGTTCGGAGACCGGCTCACGCATCTGGGCGGCCCGCGCCGACGGCGCGATGAGCTGGAGCAGCCGAGCCCGCTGCCGGCAGTACGCGTCGACCCGCTTCGCCAACGGCAGCCCGGGTGAGATCGGCCGGTGGGCGGCGTCCTGCTGGCGGAGCACCTCCGCGCCGCTGGCCTCGAAGAGCGTCTCCATGTCCTTGAAGTTGGTCCAGAGGGTGCGCAGCGAGATGCCGGCCCGCTCGGAGATGCGCTCCCCGGTCGGGCGGAGGTCGCCCTCGGAGATGAGCGCGAGATGCGCCTCGACGATGGCGGCGCGGGTGCGCTCGGCGCGGGCGGTACGCCCGTCGACCCGACCGGCCACATCGACTGCGTCCATCCGCCCTCGCCCCCTCACCGCCACGGCGTCCCCCGACGCACCGCCGAGTCTAGACAGGCGTTGATCAGCAGCTCCGGACGCGCCGCCGACGCCGTCATCCGGCCCGGCCGGTCAGCGAGACGCCGCCGTCGCAGACGATGGTCTGCCCGGTGATCCAACTGGCGTCGTCGGAGGCCAGGAAGGCGACCGCGCCGGCCACGTCAGACGGCAGACCGAGGCGCCCGAGCGGGTACCGCGCGGCGACCTCGGCCTCCCGTCCGTCGTAGAGGGCGGCGGCGAAGCGGGTCTTCACCACGCCGGGAGCGACCGCGTTGACCCTGACCGTCGGCCCCAGCTCCACGGCGAGGCTGGCGGTGAGGTGGTTGAGCGCCGCCTTGCTGACCCCGTAGCAGGCGATGCCGGGCGACGGAGCGAGCCCGGCGATCGACGAGACGTTGACGACGCAGCCGCCGCGCTCGCTCATGCCGGCGGCGCAGACCTCCTGCACCCAGCCGAGCGCGGCGACCACGTTCACGTCGAGGATCTTGCGGGCCGCGGCCAGGTCCAGCTCGACCAGCGGGCCGTGCACCGGGTTGATGCCGGTGTTGTTGACCAGCAGATCCACCGGCCCGAACGCCGCGGTCACCGCACGCACCGCGGCGGCCCGATGCTCGGGATCGTCGGCCCGGCCCGGCACCGCGAGGCCGTGTGTCGGACCGCCGAGGGTGGCGACCGCCTCGGCCAGCCCCTCGGGGCGGCGGGCGGTCAGGCCCACCCGGGCGCCTTCGGCGACGAGGCGTTGGGCGATGGCCAGACCGATCCCGCGACTGGCGCCGGTGACGATGGCGACCCGGCCTGCAAGTCGGCCCGAATATGCATTCACGGTGCAGATAGTAGGAGCATCGATTGGTATCGGTCAACGCCTCCGACGGTCGGCCGGCAGGCCGCGCCGGCAGCACACGCACAGCCGTCCGACCGGGCATGGTCAGGCGGGACCACGCCCGGTCGGACGTCGGGGCTGCGGAGCCTCAGGAGACGGTCGGCACCCCGTTCGCCGGGGGCGCAGCCGGAGTGGCGGTGTACTCGTTGACCGCCCCGTCCGCCTCGTCCGTCTCGTACGCCGGCCCGAAGTAGCTCTGCACTCCCCCGCTCACCCGGCTCAACCGCTGGCCGCCGTACCCGGAGTGGTCAGTGGCGGAGAAGCGCAGCGGCACCAGCCCGGGGCCCTGGAAGCCGCCCTTCTGCACGGCGTCGAGGACCTTCTCCCGGGTGAGGTCCTTGCCGGCGGCGAGCAGCGTCTGCACGAAGAGGTAGCCGACCGACATCCCGTAGACGGTGTTGCCGTCGAACGGCGCGTCCCCGTTGTGCTCCTTGTTGACCTTCGTGAAGAGCTGGATCCACGGGTTGGCGGTGTCGTTCTGCATCGGCAGGTAGTTGGTGCCGACCATGCCCTCCAGCAGTGGCGCCGCCGCGCCGAGCTGCTTGGCCAGGGTCGGGTGGTCGGCGCCGACGTTGGAGACCAGCCACTGCGGCTTGAAGCCCAGCCGCGCCGCCGTGCCGACGGAGAGCGCGGTGAAGCCGGGCACTGTGGCGAGCACGACGACCTGGCAGCCGGCCGCCTTGAACGCGCCGATCTGCGGCGCCACGTTGGTGTTGCTGGTGACGTACGTCTGCTTGGCCGCCACGGCACCGGCGCCGAGCACCTTCTCCACGCCGGCCAGGCTGTCCCGGCCGAAGTCGTCGTCCTGCCCGAGGAAGCAGACCTTCTGACCGGCCAGGTTCGCCTTCGCGTAGTTGGCCAGGATCTTGCCCTCGACCGTGTAGTCCGGGTTGAACCCGAACGTGCCCGGATACTTGTCCGGTTGGTCCCAGCTGCGGCTGCCGGAGGCGACGAAGAGGTCGGGCACCCGGTTGCTCTTGAGGAAGTCGAGCACACCGGTGTGCGTCGGCGTGCCCAGACCATTGAGGATGGCGAAGACCTTGTCCTGGAGGACGAGCTGGCGGACCACCTGCTGGGTGTTTGCCGGGTTGTAGCCGTCGTCCATGATCTTGTACGTGATCTTGCGGCCGTGCACGCCACCGTTGGCGTTGACGTAGTCGAAGTACGCCTTCGTCGCCGGGGCGATCTTCGAGTAGCCGGCCGAGGCCGGCCCGGTCAACGGCATGTGGGTGCCGACGACGATCTCGGTGCCGGTGACGCCCGGCACCGACGCCCCGCCGGAGCCGGGGCCGTCGTCGCCGCTACAGCCGGCAGCGGTGATGAGCAGGGCAAGGGTGCTGGCGATCGCGAGGCCGCGATGCGCTTTACGGTGCATGGGAAACACCGACCTTTCTCGGTCCGGTTTTCTGGGGAACGGTGTGGTGGTGGGGCGCCCGGCCGAGGCCGGACCGAGGACAGCTCAGGAACGCCGGGTCGGCCGCCTGGCCAGCAACGCCCGGCCGAGACGCGACAGCAGACCCTGCACACCGCCGGGGGCGGCGATCATGACGACGATCAGGGTGAGTCCGAAGATCGCCAGGGGGAGATTGCCCTCCATCCGCTGCGCCACCGCGGGCGAGAGCGTGAGCATCCCGGTCAGCGAGTGGGTGAGATCGGGCAGGGCGACCAGCAGGACCGCCCCCCAGAGCGCGCCGGTCAGTCGACCCAGGCCACCGATCACCACGGCCATCAGCAGGAACAGCGACAGGGTCAGCGAGAACGCGCCGGGTGAGACGCTCTGCGCGAGCACCGCCAGCAGCGCGCCGCCGAGCCCGGCGGTGGCGGCGCTGACCACGAAGGCGAGAACCTGGGTGCGGGCCACGTGGATGCAGGCGAGGCGGGCCGCCACCTCGTCGTCGCGGACCGCCCGGAAGGTCCGCCCGTACCGGCTGCGGATCAGGTTCGCCAGCAGCAGCAACGCGAGCAGGGTGGCCGCGCCGGTGACCCAGAGCTGCCACCGCTCGTACGGGAAGTACGGGCCGAGCGACAGCGGCGGCGGCTCCACCGGCACCGACAGCCCCTGCTCGCCGTTGAACACGCCGTCGAAGGTGACCGCCAGCGCCGGCACCACCACGGCCACCGCGAGGGTGACCCCGGCCAGATAGGGGCCGCGCAGCCGGGCCGCTGCCACACCGACCACCGCACCGACCGCGACCGTGCTGACGATCGCCGCAGCCAACGACAGCGGCAACAGCCAGCCGCCGGTCATCCCCCGGTCGGCGAACGCGGTCTGGCACAGCGCCACCGTGTACGCCCCGGTGGCCATCAGCGCGCCGTGCCCGAGCGACAGTTGACCGTTGAGCCCGGTGAGGACGGTCAGCCCGGCGGTCGCGCACAGGTAGGCGGCCACAGTGGCGAGCTGGAAATTGCGGAACGGCTCGACGGAGTAGCTGACCGCCACCAGTAGCAACCCGGCGGCCAGCACCACCGCGAGGTGGCGCAGCAGGGTGGAGCCGCGCCGCCGGTCGACCGGCCGACCGCCCGGCTCGTCGAGCTGCTCTCTCGGCGGCACGGCCGCCTTCGTGGCGCTCACACCCGCCTCGCCGCGACCGGGGCGA
This sequence comes from Micromonospora sp. NPDC050795, assembly GCF_044456785.1. NCBI lineage: Bacteria > Bacillati > Actinomycetota > Actinomycetes > Micromonosporales > Micromonosporaceae > Micromonospora > Micromonospora sp. NPDC050795. The sequence goes on from NZ_JBITGE010000039.1 coordinate 29,541, forward strand.
ACAGCCCACCGGGCCGGACCAGCAGCACCGCCAGCAGCAGGACCAGCACCGCGAGCGGGGTGAGGTCACTGCCGGCGTAGCCGCTCACATAGGAGAGCAGCAACCCCACCACCAGCCCACCGACCACCGCCCCCGGTGGACTGTCCAGCCCACCGACCACCGCCGCGGTGAACGCCGAGACGAACACCAGGTCCATCGCGTGCGGGTGCAGGCCCAGCTCGGTCGGCAGGACCAGCATCGCGGCCAGCGCGCCCACCCCGGAGGCGAGCGCCCAGCCGAGGGTCAGCATCCCACCGACGTTGACCCCGAGCAGCCGGGAGACCTCCGGAGCGAAGGCCGCCGCGCGCATCCGCAACCCCACCGGGGTACGCGCGAACATCCAGGCCAGACCACTGACCACCACGCCGATCGTGGCGAAGACGAACAGGTCGTACGGAGACAGCACGGCGACGCCGCCCACGGTGAGGGCGGACCGGCTGAACGGGGCCTCGGCGGGGCGGAACTCGCTGCCGTACACCATCCCCAGCACGGCCTGGATCAGCAGCACCAGCCCGAGCGCGACGATCACCGGGTTGAGCGGTGAGGCGTGATCGACGTGCCGCATCACCACCCGGTCCACCAGCGCGCCGAGCAGCAGGCCGGCGACGATCGCGACCACGAAGCCCAGCCAGTAGGAACCGGTGGCGGTACTGACGGTGTAGGCGACGTACGCGGCGGCGACGGCCATCGCCCCCTGGGCGAAGTTGACGACCCGCGCCGCCCGCCAGATGAGCACCAGGGCCAGCGCGAACGCGGCGTACACCGCGCCGCGGGACAGGCCGTCGACGGTGAGGAAGACGAAGCGGTCCAACAGTCCTCCCTCCGGGGGACGAGATGGTGGTCAGAAACCGAGGTAGGCGTGGCGCAGGTCGGCGTCGTCGCGGAGCCGCGCCGCCGGGGCGGCGATCACCACCCGACCGAGGGACATCACGACGCCCTGGTCGGCGACGGCGAGCGCGCTGCGCACGTTCTGCTCGACCAGCAGGACGGTCAGGCCGGTGCGGTCGCGCAGTTGGCGGAGCAGGGCCATGGTCCGGGCGACGACCCGTGGCGCCAGGCCGAGCGACGGCTCGTCCAGCAGCAGCAGGCGTGGTCGGCCGACCAGGGCCCGACCGAGCGCCAGCATCTGCCGCTCGCCGCCGGAGAGCTGGTGACCGAGGTGCCGGCGGCGTCGGGCGAGCGGCTCGAAGAGCTGGTAGACCTCGTCGAGGGCCCGCCCGGCGTCGGCCCGGTCGCGCCGCCACAGCCCGCCCAGCCGCAGGTTCTCGTCGACGGTCAGCTCGCTGATCACGCCCCGACCCTCCGGGACGTGCGCCATGCCGCGTCGGACGAGCTGCTCCACCGGCGTACCGCGAAGGTCCTCGCCGGCCAGCAGGACCTGGCCGGCGGCCGGGCGGATCATGCCGGAGAGCGCCCGCAGGAGAGTGGTCTTGCCGGCGCCGTTGGCGCCCACGACAGCGGCGATGGTGCCGGCCGGAACGGTGAGGTCGATGGCCCGCAACACGGGCGCGGCACCGTACCCGGCGACCAGCCCTCGCACGACGAGCAGGTCGGTGCCGCTCACACCGCACCGCCTTTCGTTCGCGACTGCAGGGCTCGCAAACCCGGCTCACTCCTCACGCTCACGGTGACACCTCTTCCTCGACGGTGGCACCGAGGTACGCGTCGGTGACCGCGGGGTCGTCGCGGATCTCGTCCGGGGTGCCGGCGGCGATGACCCGACCGAAGTCGAGCACCACGAGCTCGTCGCAGACGGCCATCACCAGGTCCATGTGGTGCTCGACCAGGAGCACGGCGCAGGGGTCGGTGTCCCGCCGGGGCAGTTGGCGGACCAGCTCCCCCAACTCGGCGATGTCGCCCGCCCCGAGGCCACCGGCCGGCTCGTCGAGCAGGAGCAGCCGGGGGCGGGCGGCGAGCGCGCGGGCCAGGGCGACCCGCTGGCGTACGGCGAAGGGCAGGGTGGTCGGCGCGGCCCCGGCGTGCTCGGCGATGCCCAGCTCGTCGAGGATGGCCAGGGCGTCCGCGCGCAGCCGGCGTTCGTCGCGGTCGCTGGCCGGCAGCCCGAGCAGTGCCGGGACGAAGCCGGCACGGGCGGTGTGCGAAGCGCCGGTCATCACGTTCTCCAGCACGCTTAGCCCGGCGAAGAGCCCGGTGCCCTGGAGGGTCCGGGCGATGCCGAGCCGGGTCAGCCGGTGCGGCCGTGGCCGCAGCGGCCGGCCGTCGAGGGTGAGTGAGCCCGTCTCCGGTGCGACGAAGCCGCAGATCACGTTGAACAGCGTGGTCTTGCCGGCGCCGTTGGGCCCGATGACGCCCACCACCCGGTTGGGTGGCACCCGCAGGGACACGTCGTCGAGGGCGGTGAGGCCGCCGAAACGGACGCCGATGTGGTGCAGTTCGAGGCCGCGCTCCATCACCCATCCCTCTGTCGTGGCGGGTGTTTATTTACACTCGCAGTGTACGTTTCTCGGGTTAGGCGTCAAGACCTTCAATGCCCCCTTCACGCACGTGGACGGGGCGGCCGCCAGCGGCGGCCGCCCCGTTACCGCCGTCAGGCGCTGGGACAGGTGTTGCGGTACTCCTGGATCTGCGAGCCGCTCGGGCCGGGGCAGAGGAACTGCTCGTAGCGGGTGTCGTCGTCGACGAACCGCTTCAACCAGGCCACCATCTGCCGCGCGGTCGGCGTGTTCGTGGTCTGCGGGAAGAAGTGGCTCGCCCCGTTCAGCTCCAGGTACGCCTTCTCGGCGGAGGACGGGATGCTGTTGTAGAACGGCACCGAGTGCGTCGCGACCGGCGCGACGCTGTCGCTCTCGCCGCCGATGATCAGCGTGGGCACCCGCAGCTCGGACCAGCTCTTGTCCGTGTTCCACGGCGCCAGCGGCACCGCGGCCTGCAACGACGGCCGCGACGAGGCCGCCTCCAGGCTGCCCCCGCCACCCATCGAGTGACCGGCCACCGCGAGTCGACTGCTGTCGATCCGGGTGCGCACCGAGCTGCGCTGGGTGAGGTAGTCCAGCGCGGCGAGCAGCTGACGCCCCCGACTGTCCGGCTGGTCCAGCCGGGTGTTCGTCTCGATGCCGATCACGACGAAGCCGTGCGAGGCGATGCGCGGTCCGAGCCAGCTGATGCTGGACCAGGCCGCTGTGTAGCCGGGCGAGATGGCGATGGCGCCGAAGGTGCCCTCGCTGGTGCTGGTCGGGTAGTAGATGACGCCGCCGCCGAAGCCGGTGACGCTCAGCGAGGACACGCTCTGTGACGCCGTGGCGAACGGTCCGCGACTGGCCTCCAGGATCGAGGTGGTCGGGGCGGGGCCGCGCTCGTACGGGCCGGCGGCCTGGGCGGCGCTGGACGACCCGGCCAGAGCGCCGCCGGCGGCCAGGACGGCGGCCAACGCGAGCCGGGTGGCACGGGCTGCGACGAAACGGGGACGGGTGGTGGTTGGTGAGGACACGTCGGGCACTCCCTAAAGTCGAGGGATATCGACGTGTGTCAGTTTTGGCTGCTCCGCCGATCCTGGCATCGGCGAAATCACCAGTCCCGGCGCGAAATGCCGAGATCAGTCGTGTTTCGACCCTCTGACCAGGGGTAGCAGGGCAGGCGCCGGCCCGCCCACGTGCCACGGAGAGGTTCATTCAGTGGATTCCAGCAAGCCCGCCGAGGCGGTCAAGAACGCCGTGAAGACCGCTTCAGGAAAGATCGCCGACGCCCTCAGCCCGGACATCCCCGGTGCGCCGGGTAGCGCGCCGCCGACCGTCGAGGAGCCGACGACGCCGCACGATCCGCTGCCGCCGAAGCCGGAACAGGGGGCACCGCAGACGCGCACGCCGACCGGCGCGGAGACCGGCGCGCCGACGACTGCGAACGGTCAGCAGGGGGCCCACCTCACGACCGCGAACGGGGCGCGGCTGCGCGACACCGACCACTCGCTCAAGGCCGGCCCGCGCGGCCCGGTGCTCCTCCAGGACCACCACCTACGCGAGAAGATCACGCACTTCGACCACGAGCGCATTCCGGAGCGTGTGGTGCACGCCCGCGGCGCCGGCGCGCACGGGGTGTTCACCGCGTACGGCACCGCCGAGGCGGTCACCCGTGCCGGCTTCCTCAAGAAGGGCCAGGAGACCGACGTCTTCGTCAGGTTCTCCACTGTGCTCGGTTCGCGGGGTTCGGCCGACACGGTCCGCGACACCCGTGGCTTCGCCACGAAGTTCTACACCGATGAGGGCACCTTCGACCTGGTCGGCAACAACATGCCGGTCTTCTTCATCCAGGACGCGATCAAGTTCCCGGACATCATCCACGCCGGCAAGCCGCACCCCGACCGGGAGATCCCGCAGGCGCAGAGCGCCCACGACACCTTCTGGGACTTCGTGTCGCTGCACACCGAGGCGCAGCACCACACCATCTGGAACATGTCCGACCGGGGCATTCCGCGTTCGTACCGGACGATGGAGGGCTTCGGCGTGCACACCTTCCGCCTCGTCAACGAGGCCGGGGAGACGGTGCTGGCCAAGTTCCACTGGAAGCCGAAGCTGGGCGTGCACTCGCTGACCTGGGAGGAGGCCCAGCTGCTCGGCGGCATCGACCCGGACTTCCACCGACGCGACCTCTACGACGCCATCGAGGCCGGCGCGTATCCCGAGTGGGAGCTGGGCATCCAGGTCTTCCCGGACACTCCCGAGGAGACCTTCGCCGACATCGACCTGCTCGACCCGACGAAGATCGTGCCGGAGGAACTGGCCGAGGTGCAGCCCATCGGGCGGCTGGTGCTCAACCGGACGCCGACGAACTTCTTCGCCGAGACCGAACAGGTCGCCTTCCACCTCGGTCACCTGCCCCCGGGCATCGACGTCACCAACGACCCGCTGTTGCAGGGCCGGCTCTTCTCGTACCTCGACACGCAGCTCACCCGGCTGGGCGGGCCGAACTTCACGCAGATCCCGATCAACCGTCCGCACACCGCCGTGAACGACATGCTGCGCGACGGCTTCCACCAGCACGCCGTGCACGCCGGCGTCGCACCGTACCGGCCGAACTCGCTCGACGGCGGCAACCCGTTCCCCGCCGGGGACGCCGAGCAGGCCTTCGTCGACGTGCCGGTCACCGTCGCGCAGGCACCGAAGGTGCGCGCGAATCCGGCCTCGTTCGACGACCACTACAGCCAGGTCCGCCTGTTCTGGCTGAGCATGTCGCCGGTCGAGAGGGAACACATCATCCGGGCGTACACCTTCGAGCTGGGCAAGTGCTACCACCAGGCGATCAAGGAGCGCCAGCTGCAGAGCCTCGCCAACATCGACCCGGTGCTGTGCGAGCAGGTCGCCACCGGCCTGGGCCTGCCCGCACCCCAGCCGACCGTCGCCCTCCCCGACGTCACGCCCAGCCCGGCGCTGTCGCAGGTCGGTCGGGAGTGGCCGAGTGACGGCCGGACCGTCGGGATCGTCGTCGACCCCGACGGCGACCTGGACGGCGTCGACGAGGTCCGCCGGGCGGTGTTCAGTGCCGGCATGGTGCCGCTGCTGATCGCCCCGCACGGCGGCATGGTGGGCGACCTGCCGGTGCAGCGCACCTTCGCCACCGGCCGGTCGGTCGAGTTCGACGCGGTCCTGCTGGCCGGAGCGCCGACACCCGCACCGGATGCCCTGCCCGCCCGCGACGCCAAGGCGGGCACGCCCGGCCCGGCAACCGTGGACCCCCGCGTGCTGCTGCTCGTCGAGGAGTGCTGGCGGCACGCCAAGGCGATCGGCGCCTGGGGCGCCGGCGTCACGGTGCTGGAGCAGGCCGGCGTCGCCGGCACCCCGGGCGTCGTGGCGGCAGGCTCGGGTGCCGAGGCGCTGACCGCGGTGCAGCAGTTGATGGCCGCGCACCGGGTCTGGGACCGATTCCCCGCAGCGGTCGCCTGACCCCACCACCGACGAGGGCCGTCCTCCGCACCACCGGGAGGACGGCCCTCGTCGTTTCCCACCACCGCAGGGGGCCGGCTCGTCCCCGCCGGCATCGGCGAGGCGGAATCAGCCGATGTCGGCCAACCGGGGCAGCACCTCGTCGCCGAGCCGCCGGGCGAACTCGACCGGGTCCCGATCCGGCGTCACCTGCACCTCGCTCACCCCGAGCGCCGCGTACTCGGACACCTCGGCGAGAAACGCGTCGGTGTCGTCCAGCGGCGCCTGGGAGGCGACCACCGTCTTCTCGATGGTGTCGTAGTCGCGGCCCTCGGCGGCGCAGTGCCCACGCAACACGTCCAGTTTGCGGGCGATGTCGTCGATGCCGCCGCGGCCGAACAGGTTGCAGGCGTCGGCGTACCGGGCCACCAGCAGCAGGGTCTTCTTCTCGCCGCCACCACCGATCATGATGGGCGGACGCGGACGGCTCAACGGCTGCGGCGAGTTGATGGTCTCGGCGAGCTGGTAGTGCCGCCCGTTGAACGGGCCGTCGTCGGCACTCCACATCTGAAGGCAGACACGCAGCGTCTCCTCCAACCGCTCGAACCGCTCGGCCACCGGGACGACCGGCACACCCAGCCCGAGCTGCTCCCGCTCGTACCAGGAGGCGCCGATGCCGAGGCGGGCCCGACCGCCGGAGAGTACGTCGAGGGTCGTCACGGTCTTGGCGAGCAACCCCGGGTAGCGGTACATCACGCCGGTGACCAGTACGCCCAGTGTCATCCGCTGGGTCATGGCCGCGACGTAGCCGAGCGTGGTGTACGCCTCCAGCATCGGCTCCTCGGCCGCGAACACCGCGTCCATCTGGAAGAAGTGGTCCATCACCGTGAACGACGCGACCCCGGCCTGCTCCGCGACTGTCGCCGCCTGCGCAAGGGTCGGCGCGATCGCCGCCGGGTCGGCCGGGATCGAGTAGTTCCAGTAGTGCAGTCCGAGCTTCATGGTCGGCACCTCCGCAACGAGCCTAGTGCCGTCCGACGTCCGCCGGGTGCGGCTCGGAACCGCCCACGGATCGGTCCTGCGCCGTCCATTGCCAGATCATGACAATTCGTGGATCACGTGCGGATATCCGGCTGGCAGCTTTCGGAGCGTGATCCCACAGCCCACCAGGTCCCGGCCCGCCGAACTGGAGCCCGACGCGACGCGCGTCCGGCCTCGCCACCGCCAACGGACCGGACCCGCCCCTGCCTCCGCGCCCGCCGCCGCCGGATCACACCGGGCGCAGTGGGCGGACGCGGCGAAGGGCGTCTGCATCGTCCTCGTCGTCCTGTGGCACGTCGTCGTGAAGGACTACCTCCAGATCGACTGGCACGTTGGCGTCCCCGTGCCGGGCTTCTGGGGAAGGCTGGGTGAGCAGTTCCTGCCACTGCGGATGCCGCTGTTCTTCACCATCTCGGGCGTCTTCGCGGCGAACGCCGCCCAGCGGCCGTGGCGGGTCGTCGCCCGCAGCCGGGTCGCCGGGTTCCTCTACCTGTACGCCGTCTGGCTGCTGATCCACACCGTGGTCCTCGCCGCCGCGCCGGAACTGCCGACCGACCGGGCCACCTCGGCGCTCGGCCTGCTGGAACAGCTCACCGTCACGCCGTCCAACCTCTGGTACCTGTACGCCCTGGCGCTGTACTTCACGATCGCCAAGGTGACCCGCCGGGTGCCCCGGGCGCTGGTCCTGGCCCCTGCCGCCGCGCTGTCGGCCGTCGCCGCCGCCGGCCTGCTCGACACCCCGGGCAACCGCGCCGGCCTCTACCAGAACCTGGTCTTCTTCCTCGCCGGGCTGTACCTGCGGCCGCAGATCCAGCGGTGGGCCGCCACCGCCAGCCGCCGCCGGCTGTTGCTGACCTCAGGTGGCTACGTTCTGGCGCTCGCCGCGATGGCGGTGACCGGCGCCCAGCAGTGGTTCGGCGTATGGCCGGCGGTCTCGGTGGTGGCAGTGATCTTCGGCATAACCGCAGCTGCCCGGCTGTCGCGGTGGTCGGCGCTCAGCGAACCGCTGGCTAGGCTCGGCCGCATCACCCTGCCGATCTACGTCATTCACATGCCGGTCCTGGCCCTGCTGCACCGGCTGTTGCTCGTACCGGTTTCCGGGCTGGGTGGGTCTGCTCAGGGCCTGATCGTACTCGGTTATCCGATTCTGCTGAGCGGCTTGGTGATCGGTCTGAGCCTGGCCGTTCACCGCGGGCTGCTGGCGATTCGCGCGGGCTGGCTGTTCGCGCTGCCCGGCAGGCGCACGGTGGAGGCGGCCGCATGAGCGCCCTCGCCGAAGCCCTGGTCGACCTGGACGCGATCGCCAGCAACGTGCGGACGATCGCGTCGGTCGCCGGCACCGGACTGATGGCCGTGGTGAAGGCCGACGGGTTCGGCCACGGGGCGGTGCAGGTGGCCCGGACCGCGCTGCGCGCCGGCGCCTCCTGGCTGGGCGTGACCTCGACGGCCGAGGCGCTGACCCTGCGCGAGGCGGGTGTGACAGCGCCCACGTTGAGCTGGCTGCACGGCCCGGATGACGACTTCGGTATGTTGATCAAGAGTGGCGTCGACATCGGCGTGTCCACGACCACGCACCTGCACGCCGTCGCCGACGCGGCCCGCCTGCTCGGCGCACCGGCGATGGTGCAGCTCAAGGCGGACACCGGGTTGTCCCGCAACGGGGCCGCCGGGAACGACTGGCCCGAGTTGGTCGCTTGGGCACGCAAGTACGAACGAGAGGGCGGGATCCGGGTGCGCGGGGTGTGGTCCCACCTCGCCGACGCCGACCTGCCGGGCGCCCCGGCGCTCACCCGTCAGGTGGCGATCTTCGAGGAGGCGCTGCGGACCGCACGGTCGGCCGGCCTGGACCCTGATCTCGTCCACCTGGCCAACTCGGCGGCCGCGCTCTCCGCACCGCGGGCCCGATTCGACCTCTGCCGGATCGGGATCGCCCTCTACGGCGTCGACCCGTTCGGCGTGAGCGGTCCGGGCAAGTTCGGGCTGCACCCCGCGATGACAGTGCGGACGAGCGTGGTCAACGTCAAGCAGGTGCCGGCCGGCACGGGCGTCTCCTACGGGCCCGACCACGTGACCGGCACACCGACCACGCTGGCGCTGCTGCCGCTCGGCTACGCCGACGGGCTGCCCCGGGCCGCGGGTGGCAGCGCCTCGGTATGGCTCGCCGGCCGGCGCTGCCCGATCGTCGGGCGCATCGCCATGGACCAGTGCGTGGTCGACGCCGGGGATCTTCCCGTGACGATCGGCGACCCGGTCGTGGTGTTCGGTCCGGCCGAGGGCGACCAGCACCCTCCGACGGTCGTCGAGTGGGCCCGCTGGGCCGACACCAACCCACACGAGATCTTGACCGGCATCGGGGCCCGGGTGGCCCGCGAGCACCTCCACGGAAGGGCACGGAACTCATGACAACCCGACTGGCAGTGCTGTACGGCGGGCAGAGCGGCGAGCACGACGTGTCCTGCCGTTCGGCGGCGAGCATCCTCGCCCACCTGGACCGTGAGCGGTACCAGGTCACCGAGGTGCTCATCGACCGCGACGGCGGGTGGCACGTCGGCGGTCGACCGACACCCCTGCCAGCGGCGTTGCGTGTCCTGCGCGCCCAGGACGTGGTGTTCCCGGCCCTGCACGGCCCGTACGGCGAGGACGGCACCGTGTCGTCGCTGCTGGAGTGGCTCGGCGTGCCGTACGTCGGCAACGGTGTCTTCGCCAGCGCCGCCGGCATGGACAAGGGGGTCACCAAGCGGCTCCTCGCGGCGGAGGGTCTGCGGGTCAGCCCGGGGGTGACCCTGCGTCCCGGTGAGGCCCTGTCGGCCGAGGACCAGCGTCGGCTGAAGCTGCCGGTCTTTGTCAAGCCGGCCCGTGCCGGGTCGAGCCTGGGCGTCGTCAGGGCGGACGACTGGGCGGGAGTTCCCGCCGCGCTGGAGCAGGCCCGCCAGGTCGACCCGAAGGTGCTCGTCGAGCAGGGGGCGCGGGGACGCGAGATCGACGTGGCCGTCCTCCAGCACCCGGACGGCCGGGTGCAGGCCGGTCCGCCGCTGGAGATCCGGGTGACCGGCGCCGGCTTCTTCGACTACGACGCGAAGTACGACGGCGGCGCGACCTTCCAGATTCCCGCCCCGCTCGACGCGGCGACCACCGAGGTGCTTCAGGACCGTGCGATTCGCGCCTTCCAGGCCCTCGACTGCCGTGGGCTGCTGCGGGTCGACTTCTTCCTGCCCACCGAGGGGTCACCCGAGCCCATCGTGAACGAGGTCAACACGTTCCCCGGTTTCACCGCCGCGTCCCAGTTCCCGCAGATCTGGCAGCAGGCCGGCATCGGCTTCGCCGCCCTGATCGACATCCTGATCGCCGGAGCGCTGGCCGACCAGGACCACGGCCACCACAGCGGGTTGCCCCGGCCGCAACGCGCGGTCGACCACCTGGTGTGAGTCGGCGCCCGGTCACCTGATCGGGCACGCCCGAGGCCCTCGGGCGCCGTCCGACCCGACGATGGTGACGGTGGTGTTGGTAGTCGCCGCGCTGACCTGCGCCGCGGCGGCGACCGTCGTGCAGACGATCTGGTCGACCGCCTGCTCTGACAACGCCCGCGCGGCGATGTCCGCCCGCACCCTGAGGTCACCGGTCCGACCGGTTCCCGCCGTCACCGTGACCGGGTCCAGGCCCGCCGGAACGTCGCTGGTGAAACCCTGGGTCCGTTCGTTCGCCTGGGGACCGGCCGCGAGCAGCGAGAGCGCGGCGGCGGGCGACGGGGCCGTGTTGACCGGGCGGAGGACCAGCACCAGTTCGCCCCGCGCGAGCAGGTAGAGCCAGGCACCCTGGGCGGGGCCGCTGACCGGCGGGCGACCGGTGATGACAGTGCTGGGTCGTACCCCGCAGCCCGCCGTGACCAGCGTCAGAAACAGTCCGCTGACGAGCAGCGCGCGGCCCGTCCGTCGGCCGGTCACCGGGCACCTCCGGTGTCGGCTGTTTCGCGGGGCAGGCGGAGGGTGAACACCGCGCCGCCGTGGGTGCCGTTGCCCGCGACGAGACTCCCCCGTCGCTCCCCGTGGCGGTGCAGGCGCGCGTTCTCCCAGGAGATGGCGAGACCGAGGCCGCTGCCCTCGGAGCGGGTTCGCGCGGTGTCGGCCTTGTAGAGGCGGTCGAAGACGTGTGGCAGCACCTCAGGGTCCAGTCCGGGCCCCCGGTCGGCCACTTCGATGGTGACCCAGTCCGGGTCGGCGACGAGTCGCACCGACACCGGCTCGGCGCCGTGCCGGAAGGCGTTGCCGACCAGGTTGGCGACGATGACGTCCAGTCGGCGGGGGTCGAGTCGGGCCACGATGCCCGGTGGCAACTCCGTTCGTACCCGGTCCAGCCAGCCGCGGATCCGCAGGGTCGCGCTGACCGCCGCGGCCACGTCCACGTCGTCCAGGGCGAGCCGCGCGGTGCCGGAGTCGAACCTGCTGATCTCGATGAGGTCGTTGACCAGTTGGGTGAGGTTCTGCGTCTCCTGGCTGACCAGCCGGGCGGCCCGGCCCGCGTCTCCGGGAAGGTGTTCCGCCTCCTCGTCGAGCACGTCGGTGACCGCCGTCATCGCGGCCAGCGGCGTCCGGAGTTCGTGCGAGACGTCGGCTACGAAGCGGCGGGCGTCGGATTCCAACCGCCGCAGCTCGTCGACCTGCCGCTCCAGCGTGCCGGCGGTGTCGTTGAAGGTCCGTGCCACATCCGCCAGTTCGTCGGCGCCCCGGACCGTCAACCGGGTGCTCAGGTCACCCTCACCGAGGCGGCGCGCCGCTCGGCTGAGGTCGCGGACGGGTCGCAGGACTCCGCGGGCGGACAGCAGGGCCAGCAGGACGGCGAGGACCAGTGACAACCCGCCGGTCAGCCATGCCCTGCTGGCGAGCCGGTCGATGCTCTGCTGTTCGGGCACGAGATTACGCACCGAGTAGACCTCCAGCCCGGACGGGCGGGACGTGCCGTCCGAGCGGTCGAGTGCCAACTGGGTACCGATGAGCAGTGCGGGTTCTCCGTCGAGTGAGACCCGCTGCCAGGCGATGCGACCGTCACGGACCTCCTGCCGCAGCTCGGGGGTGAGCGGGTCGGTGAGGTCGGGGCCGCCCTGCGCCCGCATGTCCCGGTAGACGACCACCGCGAAGCTCTCCCGGTCGCTGAGGCGCTGGGCCAGAAGTTCGAGGTCGTCCTGGGTCGGCGGCAGCTGGACGATCGGGTAGACCTTGGTGAGCTGGTCGGTCAGCGACATCACGGCGGCGTCCTGCGCCTGCTGCAGGACGACGGTCCGAGCCTGGAAGTAGCTGCCACCGGCCACCGCCACCGTCGTGGTCACGCCCAGCAGCGCGAACGCCAGGAGGAGCCGGACCCGTAGACCCGAGACCCACGCGCCGGCCCGGTGACACAGCGTCACAGCGGCCCGAACCGGTATCCGAAACCACGCACCGTCTGGATGAAGACCGGCGCCGACGAGTCGGCCTCGATCTTGGCGCGTACCCGCTGGACGCACGCGTCCACGAGTCGCGAGTCGCCGAGATACCCGTGCTCCCAGACGGCCTCCAGCAACTGCTGGCGGCTGAGCACCTGGCCCGGCGTGTGCGAGAGTTCGAGCAGCAGCCGCAGCTCCGTCGGCGCGAGGCTGACCGGCGTTCCGTCCTTGCTGACCACCAGCGCGGCCCGGTCGATGGTCAACTCACCGTGCTGTTCCAGGCCGGTCCGGTCGCCGCCACGCCGCGAGTCGCCACCGGTCCGTCGCAGCACCGCGCGGATGCGCGCCTCCAGCACCCGGGCCTGCACGGGCTTGACCACGTAGTCGTCGGCGCCGGCCTCCAGACCCGCGACCACGTCCATGTCGTCGTTGCGGGCCGTGAGCATGATGATCGGCAGGTCGCCGAGCTGCCGGATCCGGCGGCAGACCTCGAACCCGTCCATCCCGGGCAGCATGAGATCGAGGACCACGACATCGGACGGGGTCGTGCGCAGCCGCTCCAACCCCTGCTCACCGGTGCCCACCGCGTGCACGGTGTGGCCCTGTCGGGTGAGCGCCAACTGCAGTCCGTCGCGCACCGTCTGGTGGTCTTCGATCAACAGCACCTGGGACATGTCGGCAAGTATCCCATCATGAGATCTTTCGGGTTTCGGTCGTCGACGGTGGCTGCGGAGGGCTCCGCGGGGAGAGCGGCACCGCGAAACCCGTCGACCGCACCAGGAACACCACCGCCCCCACCAGCGCCATCGTCGACGCGGCCGCGACCACGATGGCGATCAACAAGCCGCGCTGCACCGAGGCGGCCAGACCGGGCACGACCACCAGCAGCGCCCAGACCAGCACGACCAGCCCGACCACCGCCTCGGCCAGCCTGCGCCAGAGGCTGCCACCGTCCGAACCGCCTGTCGTGTCGCGGTCGCCGGACCAGGTCGCCAACGCTGCCGAGGCCAGGCAGAACAGGGTCACCCCCAGCAGTACGCCACCGAGCACGTCGCTGAACCGGTGCCAGCCCGCGATCATCGTGGCGGCGGCGATCACCGAGACCCCGGCCGCGCCCGGCGCCGCCAGCCAGCGCCGGGCCCACCCGGGTAGAACCAGCATGAACGCCAGCAGCAGGGCGGTCGCCGCCGCGACATGGCCGCTGGGAAAGCTGTTGTGGGTGGTGGAGCTCAGGACCTCCAGATCCGGCCGGGGCAGCTCCGATTTCACCGCGCCGGCCAGCAGCACCGCGCAGACGACGATGCCCACACCGACGACACCCGCCACCAGCCGCCGGCGGAGCACACCCACCAGCAGCACCACACCGAGCAGGGCCGCGATGAGGGTCGGGCTGCCGACGGTGGCCAGCACGCTCTTGGCGGGGCCCACCAGCACGGTCTGCTGCTCGTAACCTCCGCCCCGCTCGGCGCGCGGCAGGAGAACCCCGTCCAGCCACTGCCCGGGGTACGTCCGCACGAAGACGGCGGCGGTGAGGGTCAGGGCAACCAGACCGGACAGCGCCGCCGCGAGCAGCCGAAGCCCCAGAGGCACCGCGGCGCGGGCGTGGGGAAGCGGTCGCGCCGGACCGGGCGTCGGCCGCCCGACGGAGTACAACGATCCGATGGACATGGCGACCATGCTCGCTTCGGCAGGTCCGTACCCCGTCCTCGAATTGTCTTGGTTCTGTCACAACCACCCCCACCGCTTCCGGAAAGCGGATCGTCGGCGGTGCGGCCGGGCGGACCTGGACGGCTGGATGGGATTCACATGCTTACATGCAACTATGTTTTACCCAGCCGAGATCAGCCACCACTAGGGTCAGGACGCCGATCGATGTTTCGGTCGGCGGTGCGAAAAATCCATCCGGAGTGAGTTGGGGAACCGGAAGGTGTTGGCAAATGCAGGGAACTCCAGCGGCCAGCCTGGTCATCGGCATCGCATCCTCGCCAGCCGAGCGGCGACATCTGGCCCGGCTGCTCGGCGGCAGTGACGCCTTCCTGATCGTCTCGACAGTCGACCAGGCACGAGACTTCCTCGGGGTGGTCGAGGCGCCTGCCGCCCCGGCTCCCCCCACCACCGCGGCGCTCGCCGAGGTGACGCCGAGCCCACAGCCACCGCCACCGGATCTGGCCGTCGACTCCGACCGCCGGGTGCTGCGCTGGCGCGACCAGGAGATCGACCTGACCCGGTTGGAGCACGACGTCCTGCTCTGCCTGGTGCACGCGCCCGGTCAGGTCTGGACCTACGAGCGCCTGCACCTCGAGGTCTGGGGCAACCGGCACCTCGGCCGGGGCTCCGACATCCACTCGGTGGTCCGCCGGGTGCGCGGCAAGCTCGCCAGTCTCAACGCCGCGGCGACGATCCACTCGGTACGCGGCGTCGGCTTCCGGCTCGCGCCCGTCTGATCACCCCGGGCACGGTCCGGCCCGCCTGGTCGGGGACCAGGCGGGCCGGACTTCTTCGGCTAGCGCTCAGGCGTCAGCACCTGATGGGTGCCAACCCGAAGTTCTCCACCGTCGGGGTGGCGGTGTCGATCCTGGTCTGACGGGTCTGCGGCTTCCAGCCGTCCTTGGCCACGATCATCGTGAGCGGGTTGTTGCGGCGGTCCACCCAGTAGGCGTACTTGCCCTCGGCGTCGGTGGCGAAGGTGTACGACGCCGCCCACGAGTCGACCTGCACGACCGCGCCGGTGAGCGGCGAGGTCGCACCCTGGCAGCTGGTGCCGGTGACCGTGCCCATGAGCTTGCCCCAGGTCTTCGGGGGGTTCGCGATCATGGTCACCGCGACCGGTGCCACCGAGTACGGGGTGTTCTCGGAGATCGCGACGGCGCCGGAGTAGGTGCCCGGCTGGTCCACGTTCGCCGTCAGACCGACGGTGACGGTGACCTTCGCACCCGGTGCGAGGGTGACCGCCGACTTGTCGATGGTCATCCAGCTGACGTCGGCCGCCGACTCGGAGCATCCCTCGAAGCCCGGGAGCACCTCGCTGTCCGGGGCCGCGTTGAAGCTGCCGGACGAGCCGCCGATCTTGTAGAAGCCGCACGCCGCGCCGCCGCGGTACCGCGCGGTGTTGGCGTTGGGCAGGTTGGACCACGAACCGGCGGCCGGGTCGAAGGCGAAGCCGGCGTTGCTGATGGCCCCGCCCTGCGAGCCGCCGACGACGAGGAGCTTGCCGCTGGCGACGGCGTACGAGCTGGCCCAGTTGTCGGCCGGCGCGTCGGCGACGGCGGTCCAGGTGTTGGCACCCGGGTCGAAGGCGTAGCTGGACTTCTGCGCGGCGGATCCGTCGTTGCCGCCGGTGCAGTAGAGGATGCCGTCGATCCCGCCGCAGGAGGCGAAGGCCACCGACTTCGGGTAGTTGGCCATCGTCTCCCACGTGTCACCGGTCGGGTCGTAGCGGACGACGCTGTTCGACATCGGCAGACAGGCCGCCGTCGTGCAGCCACCGACCGCGTACAGCTTGCCGTCGACGACGGCCTGACCGGCTGCGGCCCGCGGTGCCGGGTTGTCGGCCAGTTCCGTCCAGGTGTTGGCCCCCGGGTCGTACGACCAGGTGGCGGAGTCCGGGCCGGAGTCGCCCCAGCCACCGCTGGCGATGATCTTGCCGTTCACCACGCCCGCGGTCACCGCGTTACGGGCACCGGGAAGGTCGGCGATCGCCGTCCAGGTCTGGGCGGCCGGGTCGTAGGCGTAGTTCTTGGTGGTGGAGGACTCACCGTCGCCACCACCGATCGAATACACCTTGCCGTCCAGGTTCACCACCCGGTTGTCCATGATCGTGGCCGGGTAGTTGGCGATGTCGGTCCACGGCGCCGCCTGCGGGCCGGCCGCCGCGGCAGCCGCCTTGGCCTCCTTGCCGGACGCCTTGGCGGCGAACGACGTCGGTACGGTGACCCGCTGCTCCGGCGCGCCGCTGGACCCGAGCACCTGCTGCCGGGTGACCTTGGAGCCGTCCGCCCGCAGGAGTTCGAACCCGTTGTCCCGCTCACCGAACTTGACCTCGACCGGCGCGCCGCCGGTGTTCGTCACAGTGAACGACTTGCTGGTCTTGCCGTTGGGCATCTGGAGCGTCGCGCTCAACTGCATCGGCGTCACCGCCAGTCGACCGGCCGCGAGCTGGAAGTTCGCGGTGGTCGCCCAGTCGGCCTCGACGTCGACCTGCTTCGTCTGGCTGACGTAGTTGCCGGCGGTCGCCGTGAACGGGTGCTCGCCGGTGAGCGACGAGTAGATCCAGTAGAAGCCGTCAGCCAGCCCCGGGTCGTCCGGGGTCGCCACGGTGACGGCCTTCTCGGCGGGCCGGTCCTTGCTGGTGACGGTCGCGCCGTTGACGTAGCTGTCGTCGTTCTTGTCGCGGACGTTGCCGACGACCAGACCGCCGTCGACCGGCACGCAGAGGACCTGGCTGCCGATCAGGACGTTGTCGACCTCCCACCACCACTCGTACGAGGCGTCGTAGTAGTGGAACCGCACCTGCACCTGCGCCTTACCGGCCGCCTGCGGGATCGGGATCTCGGTCAGCTTCGGTCCCCGGACGTCCGTCTCCTGCCGGAGCACGTTGGTCCAGGTGGCACCGCCGTCGATGCTCAGGTCCACGTCGGCGGTGTCGTCGTTGAGCTGGTTGAAGTCCTGGTTGAACCGGATGACCGGAGCCGTGACGCTGGTCAGGTCGACCACCGGGCTGACCAGCGAGGTGTCCTGGCTGGTGCCCGCCCCGTACGCGTCGCTGTCGATCATCGCGAAGTTGCCGCTGCCGCCGGTCAGGTTGCCCCGGTCGCCGTCGTCGGTGAACTTCCAGACCTGACCGCTGCCCGCGTTGTCGACGACGGTCCAGCCGGCCGGCGTGGTCGTGGCGTCGAAGGTCTCGTACTCACCGTCGGAGCCGTTCGTGTACCCGGGGGCGGTGGTGCAGGCGTTGCTGTCCACCGGCACGGCGACGTTGGCGGTGACGTTGCCCGAGCCGACCACGACCTGCTTGGTGACGGTCTGGTAGCCCGGGTACTGCGGCTCGTACTTCAGGGTGTACGTCTGCCCGGCCGGAAGCTTGATGCTGTAGCGGCCGTTCGACGGGGTGGTGTGGTCGTAGACGCCGGACACCCCCGTGACGGTCACCTTGGCGTACAACGGCCAGCCGTGGCCGGATCCGTCGGTGACCGCTCCGGTGACGTTGACGCTCGGCACCGCCGTGAGGGCGACGTTGAGCGTCGTGGTCGCGCCCTTGGCGACCGTCGCGGTCCTGGTGGTGCTGCCGTACCCGAACGCCGCGACGGCGACCTGGTAGTCGCCGGCGGGAAGCTGGGTGGAGAACTTGCCGTCGGCACCGGTGGTCAGCTCACGCTCGGACGCGCCGGTGAGCGTCAGTGTCGCCCCGGCGATCGGGGCGCCGGAGGTCGCGTCGGTGACCGTGCCGGCCAGCGTGCCGATGTCACCGGTCGGGGCGGCGTTGAGCAGGGCGAGGGCGTCCAGTCGGCCTTCGCCGTAGACGTTGTTGTCGGCGGCGGTGCCGCCGCACTGGTCGTCGGCCTTGTCGATCGCGGCACCGTTGAGCAGCGCGCGGGTCGCGTTGACGTCGCCGACCAGCGACGGTGCCGCCGAGTACAGCAGCGCGATCGCGCCCGCGAGGTGCGGTGCGGCCATCGAGGTGCCGCTGATGGTGCCGTAGGCGCTGCCCGGGATGCTCGACCGGACGTTCACGCCCGGCGCGGAGATGTTGGGCTTGATCTCGCCGTTCTGACCGACGCCGCGGGCGGAGAAGCCGGCGACGTTGTTGTTGACGTCGTACGCGCCGGTCGAGTAGTTGCTGGCGAGGCTGCCCGGCGAGCCACTGGTCTCGCAGGCCGGCCCGCTGTTGCCGTTGGACCAGGTGCCGAAGATCCCGGAAGCGGTCCAGGCGTCCGTCACGTCCTCCATGAACGGCTCGTTGGACGGGTCCCGGGTGCCCCACGAGTTGTTGATGATGTTCGGGCGCTTGCTCGCGTCCGCGTTCTGACCGTTGAGGTCCAGCGGTTCGAGCATCCACTGACCAGAATTGATCAGAGCGGCGTCACTGGGGCAGCAACCGTTCGCCGCGATCCACTTGACCCCGGGGGCGACACCGATCTGGTTCGCGCCGTCGGAGCCGGCCATGGTGCCCATGGTGTGCGTACCGTGGCCGTCGCCGTCACAGGGGGCGGTGGCGCAGGCCCCGGTCGCGTTGGCGGCGTTGAACCAGTTGTAGTTGTGGTCGAACGTCCCGTCGCCGTTGTTGCCGCGGTAGGAGTTCACCAGCGCCGGGTGGTTGAACTGCACCCCGGTGTCGATGTTCGCGATGGTGATGCCCTCGCCCTTGACGCCGTACTGGGACCAGACGTCGTCGGCGTTGATGTTGGCGATGCCCCACTCCAGGGCGTTCACCGTCTTCTCGTCGGTGCCCTTGGTCGTCTCCGGCACCTTGTACGAGACCGGGGCGTAGAGGCCCTCGACCTCCGAGTGCCCGGCGAACTTCTGCGCCATCGCCAGCGAACCGCTGTTCACCTTGATGGCGTTGGTGGCCCAGAAGGTCTGGTACTTGGTGCCCGAGCTGTCGAGGTCGGCCCGGATCTTGCCCTGGCTCGCGGCGGCCGTCTTGCGCAGCGCGTCCGCCACCGCCGTTCCACGCTTCGACCAGTCCTTGATGGCGCTGGCCTTGCTCAGGTCGGCCCGGTCCTTGAACCGGATCCAGAAGTCCCCTTCACTCTTGGCCTGGAGCTGCTTCGCGAGCTCCGGTCGGATCTTGTCCCCGGTCTGGGCGCCCGCCCCCATCGCACCGCCCGGCGCGGCCTGCGCGCCTGAGCTGATCGTCGCCAAGCATGTCGCGGCGAGGATCGTCGCCGCGCCGGCGCTCACCAGTGATCTGGCCGCGCGCCGCCATTGTGGACGTCTGAACATCGGTGCTGCCTCCCTCAGAACGACCCAGGGTGTAATGGGCCATGGTGGACCTCCCCCATGCACCGCGCGGGTCACGCCGGTTGCCCGAGTGGACACTATGATCGAGAAGAACGGACGATCAAGAACTTGCCGTGAGCAACTTGTCGCTAAGAGTTGCCCTGGCTGGCGGCGTGCTTGCCAATCATTGTCAGAACCATGACGAGAGTTGGGCAGGGATGCCCATCGATCCCGGGCGGTGCGGTGGCCGAGGACGACGAGGCAACGGTGAACAGGGGTTATTCGGCCGACGAGCCGTTCCCACTGCTCATCGCGGTGACCCCGTCGCCGGCCGAGCGCATCCGGCTCGCGGAGCTTCTCGACGGCATCGCACCGCTGCTGCTGGTCGCCGACCTCGACGAGCTACGCCGGCTGATCGCCGCCCCGCAGCAGGCAGCCGCCCCGTCCGAACCGACCCCGGTCGCCGCCCTGGTGATCGACTCGGCCCGCTCCAGCGCCCGCTGCGGGGACCGTGAGATCGACCTCACCCGCCTGGAACACGACCTGCTGACCTGCCTGATCACCGAGCCGGCCCGGGTCTGGAGCTACGCCGAGCTGCACCGGTCGGTCTGGGGTGACGAGGGACGCGAACGCAAGGCGGACGTACAGTCGCTGGTCAAGCGGCTGCGGCGCAAGCTGCACGACCTGGGCACCAAAGCCACCATCGACGTGGTGCGCGGTGTGGGGCTGCGGCTGACCGATCACCAGCAGGCGCGGGTCGAACGGGCCTGACCAGGACGTCGGGTCAGATCAGCCCGGCCCGGGCCCACAGCAGACGCCCCGGCCCAGCGACCAGGCCAACGTCCGCCAGGTTGGCGTGCACCCGCGCCGCGGACCAGCGGAGGGTGGCACGCCAGTGCGGGTTGGCGCGGGCAGCGGCCCGACCGACCGCCGGCGGAATGCCCACCGCCGCGTACACGTCGGGATGGACCAGGCGGTTGGCGATCGTGTGGGCTGCGCGACCGACCAACAGTCGGGCGCACGCCATGCCCACCGGACCGGTGGCCGCGACCGCGGCGGCCAGTTCCTCGCGGGCGAACCGGACGTGTCGTGCCTCCTCCACCACGTGGATGCGGGACACCATCCGGATGAGCGGCTGGAGTGACTCGTCCGCCATGATCTCGCGCTGGAACGCGTCGAGGATCTCCTCCGCGATGAGGATCGCGGCGTACATCCGAGGGCCGCTGGCGGTGGCCTTGAGGAACCGCCCGAGGTGGTGGTCGACGGTGCTCGCGCGGTAGACCGGACAACCCATCGCCTCGATCAGCCGGCCGAACATGATGGAGTGTCGGCACTCGTCGGCGACCTCGGTCAACGTGTACTGGGCCTGCCGGCTGGTCGGGTCGGCGCGGTAGTACTCCCGGATCAGCATCTGCATGAGGATCGTCTCGAACCACAGCCCGGCGCTGGCCGCGCTGGCCACCTCGTGCCTGGTCAGCTCGACGCGCTGCTCGTCGCTGAGCTGGTCCCACAGCGGGGTGCCGTAGAGGCTGCTGCGCTGTGGCGGAAGCCAGTAGGCGCCGGGCGTGTGCGGGGCGTCCCAGTCGATCTCGACGGTGGGGTCGTAGCTGGTCCGCAGTGAGGACGTGAGCAGGCGCTCGGCGACTGCCGCACGCCCGGTTTCCGCCGCCTCCATGGCTCCTCCATATTGACGTGACGGCCAGTAACTGTTACGAGTAGTAGCATGCAACCGCCGCTCACCGGTGTCAATGCGTCCGACCCGCCTGCGACGCCCCCCGACGGCAGCCCGAAAGCGAAGGGCAACGGCCGCCGGGACCGCTGGGCAGACCATCGTGAGCAACGACGGCAGCAACTGGTCGGTGCCGCCGTGCAGGCGCTGCTGCGGCACGGGCCGGAGGTCGACATGGAACAGGTGGCCGCCGCCGCGGGCGTCAGCAAACCGGTCCTGTACCGCTACTTCGCCGACAAGTCGCAGCTCTGGGTCGCTGTCAGCGAGGTGGTGGCGGCCCGGGTGGTCGACGCCATCGCGCCCGCCGTCGAACAGGTCCGCGAGGAACGTGACCTGGTCGAAGCGACGATCGACGCCTACCTGGGCGTGATCGAGTCGGAGCCGAGGCTCTACCGGTTCCTCATGCACCAGTCCGGCGACCCCGGCATCCACCAGGTGATCGCCGGCACCAGCCGACAGGTGGCCGCCGGGCTCGCCCGGGTGATCGGCGACCGGCTACGCACGCTGGGCCTGGACGCCGGTCCCGCCGAGCCCTGGGCGTACGGCCTGGTGGGTTTCGTGCAGGCGGTCGGCGACTGGTGGACCACGCACGGCCAGCCGATCAGCCGAGCCGCCCTCACCGACTACCTGACCGCCCTGCTGTGGAGCGGCATCGAGGGGGTACGGGCCAGCGCCGACCTGCCGCACGAGCTGACCCGCGCCCACGAGCGGATCGTGCCGTGAGCTACCACGGCCCGGCCGGTGTCGAGGGCACCACGGTACGGGTACACCTCAGCGGGCGGTGGGAGCCGGTCGACGGCCGCTTCCACTGGGGCGGACGGATCGAGCCCGAGCCACGGGTGGCCCTTCTGCTGCGCTCCGGCCGGCGCGACGTCGAGGTGCGCATCGCCGACCGCGTCCGGGCGGCCCGACTGGCCGAGGTCGATCCGTGGGGCGGCGTACGAATCACCGGCGTGGGCGATCCGCCCTGGCCGCCGCCGGTGGCCGACCCGACAGCGCCCGAGCTCACGGAGGAGTGAATGGAGACAGACGTTGCCATCATCGGCGCCGGCTTCGGTGGCCTGGGCGCCGCCATCCGCCTCCAGCGGGCCGGTTTCACCGATTTTCTCGTCTTCGACCGGGGTGAGGACGTCGGCGGAACCTGGCGTGACAACAGCTACCCGGGCTGCGCCTGCGATGTCCCGTCGCACCTCTACTCGTTCTCCTTCGCTCCCAACCCCGGCTGGTCGAACACGTTCTCCAGCCAGCCGGAGATCTGGGACTACCTGCGCGGCTGCGTCGACCGCTTCGGCATTCGTCCGAGGTTGCGGTTGCGCCACGAGGTACTGGAGGCGAGGTGGGACGACCAACGCCAACGCTGGCTGCTGCGCACCTCGGGTGGCGACCACAGCGCCCGGGTCCTGATCTGTGCCGCCGGCCCGCTCAGCGACCCGGCCGTCCCCGACCTGCCCGGAATCGAGGAGTTCGCCGGCACCGTGTTCCACTCCGCCCGTTGGCGGCACGACCACGACCTGACCGGCCGTCGCGTCGCCGTGATCGGCACCGGCGCCTCGGCCATCCAGTTCGTGCCACAGATCCAGCCGACGGTCGAGAAGCTGACGCTCTTCCAGCGCACTCCCGCCTGGATCATGCCGAGGTTGTCGCGCCGGATCAGCGGGGTCGAGCAGGCCGCGTTCCGCACCGTGCCCGGTGCGCAGCGGGCCGCCCGGGCAGGGCTCTATCTGCTACGCGAGAGCATGGGCCTGGGCTTCCTGCACCCGGCGGTCAACCGCCTCGTCTCGCGCCGGTCCCTGCGTGAGCTGCGGCGTCAGGTTCCCGATCCGATCCTTCGGGACAAGCTCACCCCCCGCTACGCGATGGGCTGCAAGCGAGTGTTGATCTCCAACGACTACTGGCCGTCGCTCACCCGGCCGAACGTCGACGTGGTCACCGCCGGCATCGCCCGGATGGTGCCGGACGGTCTCGTCACCGACGACGACGTCCACCACTCGGCGGACACCATCATCCTCGGGACCGGCTTCCACGTCACCGACTCCCCCGTCGTACGGCGCATCCACGGCCGGGGCGGGCACAGCCTGGGCGACGCGTGGACCCCCAGCATGCACGCCTACCGGGGCACGGCCATCGCCGGCTTCCCCAACCTGTTCTTCCTGCTCGGCCCGAACACCGGCCTCGGGCACACCTCGGTGGTGCTGATGATCGAGGCGCAGCTGCGTCTGGTGCTCGCGGCCCTGCGTCACATGCGGGCCAGGGGCATCCAGGCCATCGAGCCCACCGCGCAGGCGCAACGACGCTGGACCGAGCGGGTCGACCAGAAGATGGCCGGCACCGTCTGGCAGACCGGGTGTTCGAGCTGGTACCTCGACGCCACCGGCCGCAACACCACCATCTGGCCGGGCTTCGCCACCAGTTTCCGGATGAGGCTGCGCCGGTTCCGCCCGGCCGACTACCACATCGCCTCGACCGGCAGCACCCCCAACGAACCGGAGCGGGAGCACGCCGATGCGGTATGACCTGGCAGGCAAGGTCCTGTTCATCACCGGCGCGGCGCGCGGCATCGGGGCGCGACTGGCCCGCGAGGCCGTCGGCCGTGGAGCCCGCGTCGCCCTCGTCGGTCTGGAGGGCGAGCTGCTCCAACAGCTCAGCGCCGACCTCGACGCGCACTGGTACGAGTGTGACGTCACCGATCAGGCGGCGTTGGACGCCGCGGTGGCTTCCACGGTGGATCGCTTCGGTGGCATCGACGTCGTCGTGGCCAACGCGGGCATCGCGAACCTCGGCACCGTCGCCGTCGGACCGGTGGACGCGCTGGTCCGTACCGTCGAGGTGAACCTCTGCGGCGCGATCCGCACGGTCAGCGCGGCGCTGCCGCACGTCACCGCCGCCCGTGGCCACGTCCTGATCGTCTCGTCGGCCGCCGCCTTCACCGCGATGCCCGGGATGGCCGCCTACTGCGCGTCCAAGGCGGGCGTGGAGCAGTTCGCGAACGTGCTGCGCCTGGAGACCCGCCCGCGCGGCGTCACCGTCGGCACGGCGCATCCGATCTGGATCGACACCGACCTGGTCCGCGACATCCGTGACGACCTGGCGTCGTTCCGCGCCACGCTGCGCCGGCTGCCGTGGCCGTTGTCCACCGTCGTACCCGTCGAGCAGTGCGTCGAGGCCCTGCTCCACGGCATCGAGCGCCGCAGGCGCAAGGTGTACGTGCCACGGTCGCTCGCCCTGGTGCAGGCGCTGCGGCCGGTGGTGTTGAGCGGCCTGTCGGACGCGTTGATCACCCGGTTCGGCGGTCGGACAATGGTCGACCAGATGGAAGACGAGGTGCGCCAGCTCGGGCGTTCGTTCGGCAGGACGTCGGTGGGAGAGCGGTCGTGAGCATTCACTTCCGGCGTGCGGGCAGCGGAGAGCCGCTCGTGCTCATCCACGGCATCGGTCACCGCCATCAGGCGTGGGAGCCGGTGTTCGACCGGCTCACCGCCCACCACGAGGTGATCGCGCTCGACCTGCCCGGCTTCGGGAACTCTCCGGTGCCCGACACCGGCATGCCCGCCGACATGGCCGCCACCGTGGCCGGGGTCCTGCCGGCGCTGACCGAGTGGGGGCTGGAGCGTCCGCACGTCGCCGGCTACAGCCTCGGTGGGGCGATCGCCCTGGAGCTTGCCGCCACCGGGGCCGTCGCCTCGGCCACCGCCTTCTCCCCCGCCGGCTTCTTCACCCCGGCGGAGCGCCGCCGGGCGCTGGCCATCCTCCGGATGCTGCGGGCCAACTCGTACCTGCCCACCACGATCATGCGGGTCGCACTGCGCTCGGCGTACCTTCGGGCGTTGTGCTTCGCGCCGCTGATGGCCCGCCCGACGCTGCTGGATGTCGAGCGCGCGATGGGCGACGCGCTCGCCCTGCGACGCGGGGTCGGCTTCAACGCGGTGGCCCGAGCCGCCCGCGACTATCGCCTCGACTGCCGTCGGCTGTCCGACGCGACGGTGCCGGTGACCATCGGCTGGGGCGACTGCGACCGGATATTCGGCGTCCACCAGGCCGAGCGGGCCCGCGCGGGCCTGCCGGCGGCACGGGTGGTGACGCTGCCCCGTTGCGGGCACGTGCCGATGAGCGACGACCCGGATCTGGTCGCCGCGCTCATCCTGGAGACCACCGGCGCCGCGCGACCGGACCCGTCGGTCTCTGTCTAACGCCGCAGGTCAGGAAGATCAGGGGCGGGCCGACGCCTCCGTGTCTGCGTTTTGCGGTAACGACAGGCTGTGAACTCGCTGACACGTAACGTGAGGATGCAGCCGTAGGAGGTGTGGACGATGCCCATGCTGTCGGTATTCGATCCTCGGCACACTGTCGCTCCCCCGGGATACAGCCGCTGGCTCATCCCGACCGCGGCACTGGCCGTGCACGTGTGCATCGGCCAGGTCTACGCGACAAGTGTCTACAAGAACTCCCTCATCGCGCACTTCGACGTCAACCAGACGGCGATCGGGGCGATCTTCAGCATCGCCATCGTCATGCTGGGCTCGTCGGCGGCGGTCGGTGGACGTTGGGTGGAGCGGAACGGGCCGCGCCGGGCGATGTTCGTCTCGGCGTGCTTCTGGGCCACCGGGTTCCTGGTCGGCGCGCTCGGCATCGCGACGCAGCAGCTGTGGCTGCTCTATCTCGGGTACGGCGTCATCGGCGGTATCGGGCTCGGCATCGGTTACATCTCGCCCGTCTCCACGCTGATCAAGTGGTTCCCGGACCGCCCCGGCCTCGCCACCGGGCTGGCCATCATGGGGTTCGGCGGCGGCGCCCTGGTCGCCGGCCCGCTCGCGCGCCAACTGCTGTCCCTCTACGACTCCGGCTACAACCCCAACAACCCGGCCGCCGTGGCGTCTGGCCACGCCCTCGTGGCACTCTTCGTCACGTTCGGCATCGGCTATTTCGTGATCATGATGTTCGGCCCGTTCAACGTCCGGGTTCCGGCACCGGACTGGCGGCCCGCCGGGTTCGACCCCGCGAGCGTCGCCGCCCGGCCCCTGGTGACCACGGCGAGCGTGTCCGTGTCGAACGCCGTGCGTACCCGGTCGTTCTGGTTGCTGTGGATCGTGCTGTTCTGCAACGTCACCGCGGGCATCGGCATCCTGGAGCAGGCAAGCCCGATGATCCAGGACTTCTTCCGGGACAACGGGACCGCGACCACCGTCTCGGTGACGGCGGCGGCCGGTTTCGTGGGGGTGCTGTCGCTGTTCAACATGGCGGGGCGGTTCGTCTGGTCGACAACGTCCGACCTCATCGGCCGCAAGCCCATCTACATGGTCTACCTCGGCGTCGGCATGGTGCTGTACCTGCTGCTCGCCGTCGCGGGCCACTCCGCGACCGCGGTCTTCGTGCTGATCGCCGCCGCGATCATCTCCTTCTACGGCGGTGGCTTCGCCACCATGCCCGCCTACCTGCGTGACCTGTTCGGCACCTTCCAGGTCGGGGCCATCCATGGCCGGATCCTCACCGCCTGGTCGGCAGCGGGGGTCGCCGGCCCGCTGATCGTCAACGGGATCCTCGACACGCAGGGCAAGCCCGGCACGCTCACCGCGGCGGCGTACCGGCCCGCGCTGTTCACCATGGTCGGCATCCTCGCCATCGGATTCATCGCAAACCTGCTGGTGCGGTCGGTGCCCGAACGGTTCCACGAACCGGACCGAGGACCGACCTC
Organism: Micromonospora sp. NPDC050795; assembly: GCF_044456785.1. Lineage (NCBI taxonomy): Bacteria > Bacillati > Actinomycetota > Actinomycetes > Micromonosporales > Micromonosporaceae > Micromonospora > Micromonospora sp. NPDC050795. The sequence goes on from NZ_JBITGE010000039.1 coordinate 56,264, forward strand.
GCCCGTGGCGAAGGCCACCGTCACCGAGCCGGTCGCGCTCGGGCGGGACAGCCAACCGCCCGCGCCGCCGCGCGTCGGTAACCAGACCGGGCGGCTCTGGTTGTCGTGGCTGCTGGTCGCGGTGCTCCTCGGGTACGGCATCATCCAGACCGCGATCACCGCCGCGAAGCTGTTCACCGGCTGACGCGGGCGGCCCGTCGTGGGCCGGACCTCCTGCAATCGCTACGGAAAGGCGCCCCGTTCAAGGGACGCCTTTTCCGTTGCGCCGATCCGCTCAGGGCCGGGTCGCCGACCGCTTCTCGGCGAGCCGCTCCCGTTGCGGCACGACCGTGTACTTCGGATCGCGGGCCGACGCCCGTCCCGCCTCGAAGACGCCGAACCGGGTGGCGACCGAAGATGCCACGAGGGCGGCGCCGGAGACCGCCGCCAGCACCCGGCTGCGTCGGCTGAACAGCGCGGCGACGGTGCCCACGCCGAGCAGCACGTCACCCGCACGGACCAGTCGACCGCTGCGACCCTGCCGGTAGGGCTCACCGGTCAGGCCCAACCGCTCCATCCGGCGACCGCCGAGGTACTTGATGGTCGCCGCGACGACGGCGAGTCGCCGCAGCGGAGCGGTCTGGGCGGCGGGCGCCGCGATGAGGCCGACCCCGGTGGCGGCGGCGAGCGCGCTGCCACCGAAGACGAACGGCAGATAGGGGTACGCCTCGTGCCAGGCAGGTACGGCGGTGTCGGCGAGCAGCACCCCGGTGTACGTGGCCAGCGCCGGGGCGGCGGCAGCCGCGGCCAGCCCGGCGATGTCGCCGACGGGTGGCGCCAGCCGGCGGGCGAGGCCGAGAACACCGTGCTCGGGGAGCCGCGGCGCCAGCTCGGCGACCGCGGCCACACCGGCGGCCGGGCCGAACGCGGCGAGGATCCAGGTGCCGACCGACATCGGCGAGGTCACCTTGACCACCCGGAGCATGTGATGGAACCGGGTCGGCTGGCCGAGGTCGTGGACCAGCAGGTACGTACTGGTGGCGATACCGCCGAGGGCCGTCCAACGGCCCACAGTGCGCAGCCCCGGTCGTCCGGTCAGTTGGGCGGCCCCGCCGATGAGTGCGCCTCCGGCGGCGAGACCTCCGGTGAACAGGTAGCCGGCGATGTCGTACTTCCACACCGGCGGCTTCAACACCGGCCGGCCGTAGTAGGAGGCGAAGGTGGCCGGCGGCACCGTGAGCTGCTCACCGCCGCGGGTCATGACCGCCTGCCCAGGAACGCGACAACAGTGGCGGCGGTCATCGCGAGGGCGGCCAGGCCGGCGTGCTTCCACATGGCCGGCAGGTCGCGGGTGGTCACGATCGGGTCGGGTGGCAGCCCGTACACCTCAGGCTCGTCCAACAGGAGGAAGAACGCCCCGTCACCACCGACCCCGTCGTTCGGGTCGTGCCCGTACAACCTCGCCTCCGGCACGCCCCGCTCATGCAGCTTCGCCACCCGCGCGGCGGCCCGCTCCCGCAACTCGTCCAGAGCGCCGTACTGGATCGACTCCGTCGGACACGCCTGCGCACACGCGGGGGTCATGCCCGCGCCCAACCGGTCGTAGCACAGCGTGCACTTCCACGCCCGGCCATCGTCCTTGCGTTGATCGATGACGCCGTACGGGCAGGCGGAGATGCAGTAACCGCAGCCGTTGCAGATGTCCTCCTGCACCACCACAGTGCCGAACTCCGTCCGGAACAGGGAACCTGTCGGGCAGACATCCAGGCAGGCCGCGTGGGTGCAGTGCTTGCACACGTCCGACATCATCAACCAGCGAAAATCCGTCCGCCCCTGCGCGCCCGAACCCCTCCCCGGCGGCTGCGCACCCGGCATCCCCAGGAACTCCGGCCCGCCCGACATGCGGGCCGCCGCGGCGGGCGAGCCGGTGGGCAGGCCGGGGTCCGTTCCGGTGTCGGTGCTGGTACGCGCGCCGGCCGCCGCCGTCACCGGGCTGATCGCCGGCCCGTCCGGGTCCCCCGCGAACGCCGGAGTCGCCCAGCCGGCCGCACGGGGCTGCTCGACGAACGCGACGTGCCGCCACGAGTTCGCTGTCAACGCGCCGGTGTTGTCGTACGACATGCCCAGCAGGTCGAGCCCACTCTCGGGGACGCCGTTCCACTCCTTGCAGGCCACCTCGCACGCTTTGCAGCCGATGCAGACGCTGGTGTCGGTGAAGAACCCCATTCGCGGTGGCGGGTTGTCGTAGCCGGCGTCCGGTGCGGGGTCCAGCGGCCCGTACAGGGCGTTGGCGTGGGGCATGGGTCAGACCTCCTGGTCCGGGCGGCTGTCGGCGGAGTCGGTCGTGACCAGCGGTGGATAGTGCGGGCTCAGGTCGCCGGACCGTCGCCGGTAGTCGACGACGAGAGCCATCAGCTCGGCACCCCTCGGGCGTCGCCCAGGCCGGACGTCGCAGGTGCCGACCTTGCTCTCCTGGATGAGCACGTTCGGGTCCAGGCTGATGCCGAACAGGTCGTTGGCCGAGTCGCCGGTCACCAGGCCCTCGAAACCGAAGTGGTACGGCAACCACACCTGGTGGATGATCCGACCGTCCACCCGCAACGGGGTGAGCCGGTCGGTCACCAGCACCCGTGCCTCGATCGCCGCGCGGGCGGTGACCAGGTGCGCCCAGCCCAGGTGGGTGAGACCACGTTCGGCCGCCAACTCCGGCGACACCTCGACGAACATCTCGGGTTGCAGCTCGGCCAGCGGTGAGACCGTCCGGCTCATCCCTCCGGCGGTGTGGTGCTCGGTGAGCCGGCTGACAGTGAACACGTACGGGAACACCTGGCTGTGCGGTTCCGGCGGGCTCGGGTTGAGCGTGTTGATCGGGTGGGTGTAGACCTTGCGAGTCGGGTTGGCCTGCTGTCGGTAGAGCGGGTTGCGCACCGGCGACTCGACCGGCTCGTAGTGGGTGGGCATCGGCCCGTCGAGCACACCGGTCGGCGCGTACAACCAGCCTTTGCCGTCTCCCTGAAGGATGAACGGGTCGTCGCCGGCGATGCCCGCCACGCCCGAGGCGTCGTGCGCCGGTCGGTAGGACGGCGGTTTGGTCTTCTCGAAGTCCGGCACGTCGTAGCCGGTCCACTCGTTCTTGTCGGCGTCCCACCAGACGTAGCGTTTGCGCTCGGACCACGGGTTGCCGTCCGGGTCGGCGGAGGCACGGTTGTAGAGGATGCGCCGGTTCGACGGCCACGCCCAGCCCCACTCGGGTGCCACCAGGGACTGCTCCGAGCCGGGTTTGCGGCGGGCCGCCTGGTTGACGCCGTCGGCGTACACTCCGGTGTAGATCCAGCAACCGCCGACGGTGGAGCCGTCGTCCTTCATCTCGGTGAACGACGCCAGCGGCCGGCCGGTGGCCACGTCGTACCCGTTGATTTCGCGCAGCACCGCCTCGGCGCTGGGTTCCGCGTTCGGGCCGTGCGTGGGGTAGTCCCAGGCGAGGTCGAGCAGCGCACGGTCGCGCGGCTTCGTCGACGTCGCCAGCCGTTCCCGGATGACGCGACCGAGGTGGTAGAAGAACCAGAGTTCCGAGCGGGCGTCGCCTGGCGGTTCGACGGCCTTCTCCCGCCACTGCAACAGCCGTTGGGTCTGGGTGAAGGTGCCCTCCTTCTCCACGTGGGAGGCGGCCGGTAGGAAGAACACCTCGGTGCGGCACCCCTCCGGGGTGATCTCGCCGGTTTCGATCTCCGGCGCGTTCTTCCAGAATGTGGCGCTCTCGATCTCGAACAGGTCGCGGACCACGAGCCAGTCGAGGTTGGCCATGCCGAGACGCTGCGCCCGGCCGTGCGCCGAGCCGACCGCCGGGTTCTGCCCGAGCAGGAAATAGCCCTTGATCTTGCCGTCGATCATGTCGAGCACCTGCTGGTAGGTGCCGTGGTCGCCGGTCATCCGCGGCATGTACCCGTAGCAGTAGTCGTTGTCGGCGGTGGCCGCCTCACCCCAGTACGCCTTGAGCAGGTTGACGGCGTAGGTGCGGGAGTTGCCCCAGAAGCCCTTCTGCCCGGGGTGCGCGATGCTGTCCACCCACGCGTCCAGGGTCGGGTGGTTGGCGTGGTGGGGCATCGGCAGGTAGCCCGGAAGCAGGTTGAACAGCGTCGGGATGTCGGTGGACCCCTGGATGCTGGCGTGCCCGCGCAGGGCCATCACCCCGCCACCCGGGCGGCCCATGTTGCCCAGCAGGAGCTGGATGATCGCGCCGGTGCGGATGTACTGCACGCCGACGCTGTGCTGCGTCCAGCCCACCGAGTAGACGAGCATGCCGGTCCGGTCCCGGCCGGAGTTCTCCGTCCACGCCTGGGCCAGTTCGAGGAACTTCTCCTGCGGGATGCCGCAGACCCGTTCCACCATCTCCGGGGTGTATCGGGAGAAGTGCCGCTTGAGGATCTGGTAGACGCAGCGCGGGTGCTGCAACGTCTCGTCACGTTCGGTCTCGCCGCCGACGGGCGCGCCGTGTGACTCGTGCTCCAGCCCGGCGCCGGTCTCCCGCTGGATCTCCGTGTCTCGGGTCGTCTGGTTCTGCCCGTGGCCCTCGTAGCGCCAACTGGTCTGGTCGTACGAGGCGTTGTCCTCCTGGAAGCCGGAGAAGAGCCCGTGCAGGTCCTCGGTGTCGGCGTACTCCTCGGTCACGATCGTCGCGGCGTTGGTGTAGGCGACGACGTACTCCCGGAAGTCCAACTCGTTGTCGAGGATGTAGCGCACCACCCCACCGAGCAGCGCGATGTCCGTGCCCGCCCGGATCGGCAGGTACGAGTCAGCCAGCGCGCTGGTACGGGTGAACCGCGGGTCGACGTGGAAGACCTTCGCGCCCCGACGCTTGGCCTCCATCACCCACTGGAAACCCACCGGATGTGCTTCGGCCATGTTCGAACCCTGGATGACGATGACGTCGGAGTTCGACAGGTCCTGCTGGTACTGGGTGGCGCCGCCACGACCGAAGCTGGTCCCCAGACCGGGGACGGTGGAGGAGTGTCAAATACGAGCCTGGTTCTCGATCTGCAACGCCCCCATCGCGGTGAACAACTTCTTGATGAGGTAGTTCTCCTCGTTGTCCAACGTCGCCCCACCCAGACTGGA
>NZ_JBITGE010000040.1:0-57784 GCF_044456785.1 Micromonospora sp. NPDC050795
GGCCGTGGTCGCGAACATCGCCGGGACCAGCACCGACACCGACGGTGTGAGCCACTCCTACGAAGGCGGGCACTACATCAGCGTCGTCGGCTACCGCGACAACGGCAGCACCGTCACCATCGCCGACTCCGCCGACCCCAACCAGGCCGCCTACCAGATCAGCGTCGAACACCTCGCCGACTGGATCGCCACCCGCGGCTACGCCACCAGCTGACCCACCCGAGCACACCACATGACCGAAGGGCCGGACCCCCACAAAGGGCCCGGCCCTTCGGCATGACCTCAGTCGGTGGCGAGGACGGCCAGGATCTGCTCGCCGTACTTGGCGAGCTTTTTCTCGCCGACCCCGCTGACCTTGGACAGGTCGCCCAGCGTGCTGGGCGCGTCGCTGGCGATCTGTCGCAGTGTCGCGTCGTGGAAGATGACGTACGCCGGGACGCCCTGTTCCTTGGCGGTGGTCGCGCGCCAGGCTCGCAGCCGCTCGAAGAGCGACGCGGCGGCCGGGGTCAGCTCGGCCACGACGGTGGACGCGCCGCGCGGCTTCGATGAGCGGCTCGATGCCGGCTTCTCCGGCTCGCGGCGCATGGTGACCGTACGGCGGCGAGCGAGGACGTCGGCGCTCGCCTCGGTCAGCGCCAGCGTGCCGTAGTCGCCCTCGACGGCGAGGAGCCCTTCGGCGAGCAGTTGCCGGACCACGCCCCGCCACTCGGCCTCGCTGAGCTCGGAGCCGATGCCGAAGACGGTCAGGGAGTCATGACCGTACTGGCTGATCTTGTCGGTCTGCTTGCCGAGCAGGATGTCGATGCAGTGCCCGGCGCCGAAGCGCTGGTTGCGTTCGCGGTCGAGGCGGAAGACGGCGGAGAGCAACTTCTGGGCGGCGACGGTGCCGTCCCAGGACTCCGGTGGGGTGAGGCAGGTGTCGCAGTTGCCGCACGCCGCCGTCGTCGTCTCGCCGAAGTATTCGAGCAGTTGGACCCGCCGGCAGCGCACCGTCTCGCAGAGGGCGAGCATCGCGTCCAGGTGTGCGGCCAGGTTGCGGCGGTGGGCGAGGTCCCCGTCGGACGTCTCGATCATTTTGCGTTGCTGGACCACGTCCTGAAGCCCGTACGCCAGCCAGGCGGTGGACGGCAGGCCGTCACGGCCGGCGCGGCCGGTCTCCTGGTAGTAGCCCTCGACGGACTTGGGCAGGTCGAGGTGGGCGACGAACCGCACGTCGGGCTTGTCGATGCCCATGCCGAAGGCGATGGTGGCCACCATGACCAGGCCGTCTTCCCGCAGGAAGCGCTGCTGGTTGCGGGCGCGGGTGCCCGCGTCCAGCCCTGCGTGGTACGGCAGCGCGGCGACCCCGTTGGCGGTGAGGAACTCCGCCGTCTTGTCGACCGAGGCACGGGACAGGCAGTAGACGATGCCGGCGTCGCCGGGGTGCTCGTCGCGCAGCAGGGTCAGCAACTGCTTGCGGGGCTCGCGCTTGGGCACGATCCGGTACTGGATGTTGGGCCGGTCGAAACTGGCCACGAAGTGCCGGGCGTCGTCGAGTTTGAGTCGGGTCGCGATCTCGGTGCGGGTGGCGCTGGTCGCGGTGGCGGTCAGGGCGATGCGGGGCACCTGCGGCCAGCGTTCGTGCAGCATCGAGAGCGCGAGATAGTCGGGGCGGAAGTCGTGCCCCCACTGGGACACGCAGTGCGCCTCGTCGATCGCGAACAGGGAGATGCGACCCCGGTCGAGCAGGGCGAGGGTGGATCGGACGCCGAGCGCCTCGGGGGCGAGGTAGAGCAGGTCCAGTTCGCCGGCGACGAAGGCGGCCTCCACCCGTCGCCGGGCGTCCAGGGTCTGGGTCGAGTTGAGGAACCCGGCGCGTACGCCGACCGCGGTGAGGGCGTCCACCTGGTCCTGCATGAGCGCGATCAGCGGGGACACGACGACGGCGACCCCGTCGCGGACCAGGGCCGGGATCTGGTAGCACAGGGACTTGCCGCCACCGGTGGGCATCAACACCAGCGCGTCGCCGCCATCGACCACGTGGTCGATCACGTCCTGCTGGAAACCACGGAACGCGTCGTAGCCGAACACCCGGCGCAGCGCGTCGAGGGCGCCGGAGGCGCTACGCAGGTCGGTGGGAGAAGCCATCCGGGGAGTCTACGAGGCGACCCCGACAGCGCCCGCCCGGCGCACCCGGGTCGGGTGGGCCGGACGGGCGGGGCGGTCAGCCGGGCTGGCTGGACCGGTTGGCCAGTCCGCGCGGCGGGGCCTTCATCCCGACCACGATGTCGACGATCTCGATGTAGCGGGCCTTGTTGCCCATGCGGAAGGCGGTGGCCGCCGCGTTGATCTCCTCCAGGGTGTCGGCCTCGACCATGGTGACCTGGTCGTACGTGCCGTTCACCCCGGTGCAGACGACGTGGGTGAGCTGCTTGGCGAAGCGGCCCAGATCACGGGCGTGCTCGGCGGAGATCTCATGGATGCCCTCACGTCCGAGGGCGAAGTACTCGGGGTTGATCCGCATGAACAGGAAGCCCACGTACTTGTTCTTGTCCGCCAGGTCGTGCATCGCACCCTCCCAGATATCGGCCTTGACCTGCGGTTATCGCAAGAAGCGTATAGACAGTCACTGATCATCATCAAGGGTGCGCACTGTCGGGAGCGCGACCGCCGCGCGCTCGGTGTGCGCCGTCCGGCCACGGGTGCCGGGTGGCGACCGGGTGGCGGGATAGAGTCGCTGATTGACCAATCGCGGCCGAGGGCGGCCGCGGCGCCACGGCTTGGGGGTACGGGTGAGCGAGGCGCGCACAGCCGGGGACCGGATCGACGGCCCGGATGCCAATGACGAGCAGGCGGCGACTGAGTCGGAGACCACCCTGGTGGTGGTCACCGGCCTCTCCGGGGGTGGCCGCAGCACTGTGGCCCGGGCGTTGGAGAACGTCGGCTACTACGTCGTGGACAACCTGCCGCAGGCCCTGATGCTGGACATGGCCGAGCTGGCGTTCAAGGCGGGCGGCGCGGCTCGGCGTACCGCGATGGTGCTGGACGTGCGGTCGCGGGCCTTCTCCACGGACCTGGCCGGGGCGATCCGGGAGCTCAAGGAGCGCGGATTCTCGCCCCGGGTGGTCTTCGTCGACGCGGACGACGAGGTGCTGATCCGGCGGTTCGAGAGCGTTCGCCGTTCGCATCCGTTGCAGGGTGACGGGCGGCTGGCCGACGGTATCGCCGTGGAGCGCGGCCTGCTGGAGGAGGCCCGTGACCAGGCCGACGTGATCATCGACACCAGCCACCTGAACGTCAACCAGCTCCGGCGCCGCATCGAGGAGCTGTTCGGCGGCGAGGACGCCCGCCGGCTGCGGGTCACCGTGTTGTCGTTCGGCTTCAAGTACGGCCTGCCACCGGACGCCGACTTCGTGTTGGACGCCCGCTTCCTGCCCAATCCGTACTGGGTGCCGGAGCTGCGGGAGCACACCGGGCGGGAGGAGGCGGTCAGCGCGTACGTGCTGGGCCAGGAGGGCGCGGACGCCTTCGTCGCCTCGTACGCCGACCTGGTCAACGCCACCACGACCGGCTTCGAGCGGGAGGGCAAGCGGTACCTCACGGTCGCCGTGGGCTGCACCGGCGGCAAGCACCGCAGCGTGGCCATCGCCGAGGAGTTGGCCAGCCGACTGCGTCACTCGGGGTTGGCGGCGAACGCCCAGCACCGCGACCTGGGGCGGGAATGACGGCCCGGCGGGTGGTGGCGTTCGGCGGCGGGCACGGTCTGTCCGCCTCGTTGCGTGCGCTGCGCCACTGCGCTCCCGAACTCGACCTCGACATCACCGCGGTGGTCACGGTGGGTGACGACGGTGGTTCCAGTGGTCGGCTGCGGGCCGAGCGGGGCGGCCTGCCGCCGGGCGATCTGCGCCAGGCGTTGGTGGCCCTGGCCGGTGACCACCCGGCCACCCGGCGCAGCGCCGGGCTGTTCCAGCACCGCTTCGCCGCCGCGCCGGTGGGCGTACCCGGATCCGGCGCGACCGGCCGGGGCCCGGCGGCGGGCGGCGACGCGGGCCGGGACGGCGCGGCTTCGCGCGGCACCGACGGGGCGTCGGCCGGCACCGACGGTCTGACCGGGCACGCGGTGGGCAACCTGGTGCTCTGCGGCCTCATGGAGCTGCTTGGCGACCCGGTGGCAGCGCTGGAGCACGCCGGCGCGATGCTCGGCGCCGTGGGCCGGGTGCTGCCGATGTCCCGTCAACCGGTCGGCATCGAGGCGCGGGTACGCGGCGCCGACCCGGCCGCCCCGGACGACGTGTGCACCGTCAGCGGCCAGCACCAGGTGGCCGTGACCACCGGGCGGGTCGAGTCGCTGCGCCTCACCCCGAGCGCCCCACCGGCGTGTGCCGAGGCCATCGAGGCGATCCGGGCGGCCGATTGGTTGATCTTCGGGCCGGGCAGCTGGTACACGAGTGTGCTCCCGCACCTGCTGGTGCCGCAGTTGGCCGACGCGATCGTGTCCACCTCGGCCCGGCGGCTGGTCACGCTGAACCTCGCCGCGGAGAAGGAGACCCTGGGGCTCTCCGTCGCTGATCATCTCGCGGCACTGCACTGGTACCTGCCCGAACTCAAGGTCGATCTTGTGCTCGCCGACGCCAAGGCGGTGGGTGACCCCGAACCGGTCGAACGTGCGGCAGAATCGCTGGGTGCCCGCCTGGTCCTCGCCCCCGTCGCCGTTGTCGACGGGACTCCCCGCCATGATCCGGTTGCCCTGGGCGCCGCGCTGGTGCCTGTCCTGGGCGCCGATCGTTAGACACGTACGTAATCTCCGGCGACACGCCGGAACAGGTCCGTGAGGGGACGCACAATGGCGATGACGGCCGCGGTCAAGGACGAGCTGAGTCGGGTCGACGTGCCCAAGCCCTGCTGCCGGCGGGCGGAGATGGCCGCGCTGCTGCGCTTCGCCGGCGGGCTGCACATCGTCTCCGGCCGCGTGGTGGTGGAGGCGGAACTGGACACCGGGGCGGTCGCCCGGCGGCTGCGCCGGGAGATCGCCGAGGTCTACGGCTACCCCAGCGAGATCCACGTGCTGGCCTCCGGTGGGCTGCGCAAGGGCAGCCACTTCATCGTGCGGGTGGTCAAGGACGGCGAGGCCCTCGCGCGGCAGACCGGCCTGCTCGACGTGCGGGGTCGCCCGGTGCGGGGGCTGCCCCCGCACGTGGTGGCGGCCAACGTCTGCTGCGCGGTCTCCGCGTGGCGGGGCGCGTTCATGGCCCACGGCTCGCTCACCGAGCCCGGCCGCTCCAGCGCGCTGGAGATCACCTGCCCGGGGCCGGAGTCCGCGCTGGCGCTGGTCGGCGCGGCCCGCCGCATCGGCATCACCGCGAAGAACCGCGAGGTACGCGGGGTGGACCGGGTGGTCGTCAAGGACGGCGACGCGATCGCCGCGCTGCTCACCCGGATCGGCGCGCACTCCAGCGTGCTGGCCTGGGAGGAACGTCGGGTACGCCGCGAGGTGCGGGCCACCGCCAACCGGCTCGCCAACTTCGACGACGCCAACCTGCGCCGCTCGGCGCGGGCGGCGGTCGCCGCGGCCGCCCGGGTCACCCGTGCGCTGGAGATCCTCGCCGACGAGGCGCCCAACCACCTGACCGACGCCGGTCGGCTGCGTCTGGAGCACCGGCAGGCGTCGCTGGAGGAACTGGGCGCCCTGGCCGACCCCCCGCTGACCAAGGACGCCATCGCGGGGCGGATCCGCCGGCTCCTGGCGCTGGCCGACAAGCGGGCCCGCGACCTTGGCATCCCGGATACGGAAGCGGCAGTCACGCCCGACATGCTCGTGGTCTGATAGGACGGTGGGGCCGCACGGTGCGCCCGGGAGCGCGACCCGGCGCAGCGTGGTCTCGCACGCTCGGATAAGGTCGCTGAGTACGGCAAGGGGGCCGACACCGGCCTTTCTCGTCGTGCCCACCGCCTCGGGCGGTCAGGTCCTCAGACCGCGCGGCGGGGTGGCCGAGATGAACCGTCGACGGCCGGCTCCAACGGTCGGCGCACACCATTCCCGCCGGCCCGTTGTCTGAAGCCGGCGGACCAGAACGCGAGGAGATGGGACCTGTGACCATCCGGGTTGGCATCAGCGGCTTCGGCCGAATCGGCCGTAACTTCTTCCGGGCAGTGCTGGCGTCTGACGCCGACATCGAGGTCGTGGCGGTGAACGACCTGACCGACAACGCCACGCTCGCCCACCTGCTCAAGTACGACAGCATCCTCGGTCGCCTGCCGTTCGAGGTCAAGGCCACCGCCGACGAGATCACCGTCGGTGGCAAGACCATCAAGGCGTACGCCGAGAAGGACCCGTCGAAGCTGCCGTGGGGCGAGGTCGGCGCCGACGTCGTCATCGAGTCGACCGGCTTCTTCACCGACGCCACCAAGGCCAAGGCGCACGTCGACGGTGGGGCCAAGAAGGTCATCATCTCCGCCCCGGCGAAGAACGAGGACGTCACCGTCGTCATGGGTGTCAACCACGACACCTACGACCCGGCGAAGCACACCATCATCTCCAACGCCTCGTGCACCACCAACTGCCTCGCGCCGATGGCGAAGGTCCTGCACGACACGTTCGGCATCCAGCACGGTCTGATGACGACGATCCACGCGTACACCCAGGACCAGAACCTCCAGGACGCGCCGCACTCGGACCTGCGTCGTGCCCGGGCCGCCGCGCTGAACATCGTCCCGACCTCGACCGGTGCCGCCAAGGCGATCGGCCTGGTCCTGCCGGACCTCAAGGGCAAGCTCGACGGCTACGCCCTGCGGGTGCCGATCCCGACCGGCTCGGTCACCGACCTCACCGTCAACGTGGGTCGCGAGACCACCGTGGACGAGGTCAACGCCGCGCTGAAGGCCGCCGCGGACGGCCCGCTCAAGGGCATCCTGGTCTACAACGAGGACCCGATCGTCTCCACCGACATCGTGACCGACCCGGCGTCGTGCATCTTCGACGCGCCGCTGACCAAGGTCGTCGGCAACCAGGTCAAGGTCGTCGGCTGGTACGACAACGAGTGGGGCTACTCCAACCGCCTCGTCGACCTCGTCAAGCTGGTCGGTTCGTCGCTGTGAGCATCCGGACCCTCGACGACCTGCTCGCCGAGGGGGTGTCGGGTCGGCGCGTGCTGGTGCGCGCCGACCTGAACGTCCCGCTCGACAAGCAGACCGGTGCCATCACGGATGACGGGCGGATCCGCGCGGTGCTGCCGACCCTCGGCGCGCTGGTCGAGGCCGGCGCGAAGGTGATCGTCTGCTCGCACCTGGGCCGCCCGAAGGGCGCCCCGGACCCGCAGTTCAGCCTGGGCCCGGTCGCCGGGCGGCTCGGTGAGCTGCTGGGCGCGCCGGTGCACTTCGCCACCGACACCGTGGGTGAGTCGGCCCGCGCCACCGTCGCCGACCTGGCCGACGGCCAGGTCGCCCTGCTGGAGAACCTGCGTTTCAACGCGGGCGAGACCAGCAAGGACGAGGCCGAGCGGGGCGCCTTCGCCGACCAGCTGGCCGCGTTCGGCGACGCGTACGTGGACGACGCGTTCGGTGCCGTGCACCGCAAGCACGCCAGCGTCTTCGACGTGCCGGCCCGGTTGCCGCACGTCGCGGGCCGGCTGGTGCTGCGTGAGGTCGAGGTGCTCTCCAAGCTCACCGGTGCCCCCGAGCGCCCGTACGTCGTGGTGCTCGGTGGGTCGAAGGTGTCCGACAAGCTCGCCGTGATCGAGGCTCTGCTGCCCACTGTCGACCGGCTGCTCATCGGTGGCGGGATGTGTTTCACCTTCCTCAAGGCCCAGGGCCTGGAGGTGGGCACCTCGCTGCTGGAGAAGGACATGGTCGACACCTGCCGCAACCTGCTGGAGCGGGCCGACGGCAAGATCATGCTGCCGGTCGACGTGGTGGTGGCGGACGCGTTCGCTCCGGACGCGGCGCACGACACGGTGCGGGTCGACGGCATCCCGAGCCACCGGCTCGGTCTGGATGTCGGCCCGGAGACGGTGGCTGGCTTCAGCGCCGCGCTGTCCCAGGCGAAGACGATCTTCTGGAACGGCCCGATGGGCGTGTTCGAGATGCCGGCCTTCGCTGCGGGCACCCGGGGGATCGCCGAGGCGATCACCAAGGCCGACGCGTTCAGCGTCGTCGGTGGCGGTGACTCCGCCGCGGCCGTCCGTGCCCTGGGGCTGGACGAATCGTCCTTCGGGCACATCTCCACCGGTGGTGGCGCCTCCCTGGAATACCTCGAGGGCAAGACCCTCCCCGGCATCGCGGCCCTGGAGAACTGAATGTCGAGCACCACCCGCCGGCCGCTGATGGCCGGCAACTGGAAGATGAACCTCAACCACCTCGAGGCCAACCTGCTGGTGCAGAAGCTGGCGGCGAGCCTCACCGAGAAGCAGCTCACCGCCGTCGAGACGGTAGTGCTGCCACCCTTCACCGACCTGCGCACCGTGCAGACCGCGGTGGACGGGGACAAGCTGCTGATCGGCTACGGCGGGCAGGACCTCTCCCCGCACGCTTCCGGCGCGTACACCGGGGACATCTCCGGGCCGATGCTGGCCAAGCTCGGCTGCACGTACGTGGTGGTCGGGCACTCCGAGCGGCGGGCCTACCACCACGAGGACGACGCGCTGGTCAACGCCAAGGTCAAGGCCGCGCTGACGCACGGCCTGACGCCGATCCTGTGCGTGGGGGAGGGGCTTGACGTCCGCGAGCAGGGCACCCACGTGGCGCACTGCTCCGACCAGCTCGACGGGGGCCTCGCCGGGCTCACCCCCGAGCAGGTGCGGCAGGTCGTGATCGCGTACGAGCCGGTCTGGGCGATCGGCACCGGCAAGACCGCGACCCCCGACGACGCCCAGGAGGTCTGCGGGGCGGTGCGTCAGCGACTGGCGGAACGCTTCGACCAGGAGACCGCCGACCAGGTCCGGGTTCTCTACGGCGGGTCGGTCAAGGCGTCCAACATCGCCTCGATCATGGCCCAACCGGACGTGGACGGGGGCCTGGTGGGGGGCGCCAGCCTGGACGCCGAGGAATTCGCTCAGATCTGCAGGTTCCCGGAGCACCTCGCCCGCTGATCGCTCGGTATCCTTGACACCGCCCGTCCGCCGGTCGGTGCCGCCGTGCCCGATCAGACCGGGCGAGGATCGCTACGAGAGGAACTGACCCCAGCCATGCCGATCTGGTTCGCATACACGTTGATCGTGTTGCTGGTCATCACGAGCATTTTGCTCACCCTGCTGATCCTGCTGCACCGTGGCAAGGGTGGCGGTCTGTCGAGCATGTTCGGCGGTGGCGTCAGCTCCAGCCTCGCCGGCTCCTCGGTCGCCGAGAAGAACCTGGACCGCTACACCGTTCTGGTGAGCGTCGTCTGGTTCGCCGCCATCATCGGGCTCGGGCTCTGGCTGCGCCTCCAGATGAACAGCGGCGCCTGAGCAGGCTCAGTAAGTCGTACAATCTGCGCGCGGTTCGTCACTCGACGGGCCGCGCGCAGGCTTTTCTCCGCTGCACCGCGTCGCCCGCCGCTCCACCCCCGAAGACGGCGGGTCCCCTCCGACGACAGGAGCGAGCAGCCGTGCCGAATGGCAACGTTATCCGGGGAGCCCGGGTCGGGTCCGCACCGATGCGCCCCGACGAGCGGCACCAACCCGCCCCCCGACAGGACGTCACCTACTGGTGCCGTAACGACCACCGGGTCGACATCCGGATCGCCGCGGACGTCGAACCGCCGCCCCTGTGGGACTGCCCCCGCTGTGGCCTACCCGCCGGTCGGGACGCCCAGAACCCGCCAGGACGGGTCCGCGCCGAGCCGTACAAGAGCCACCTGGCGTACGTGAAGGAGCGCCGTACCGCCGAGGAGGGGGAGGCCCTGCTCGCCGAGGCGCTCGCCGCACTACGCCGTCGACGCGGCGAGTAGCGGGCTCCTCCGCCCGCTCAGCGCAGACTGCGCAGTCGGACGGGCACATCGGCTGCGGCCGTCCGGTCCAGCAACCAGCGGGTGCGGTTCACGCCGTGCACGCCGGCTGCCGGCAACTGCACCGGGCCTGCGCCGGCCAACGCCATACCCACCGCACGGGCCTTGTCGGCGCCGGCGGCCACCAGCCAGACCTCCTCGGCGGTGTTGATCGCCGGCAGGGTGAGGGTGGTCCGCGTCGGCGGCGGCTTGGGGCTGCCCCGCACCGCGCTCACCGGCCGGGTCTCGTAGCCCACCGGGTGCTCGGGGAAGACCGAGGCCACGTGGCCGTCCTCGCCGACGCCCAGCATCAGCACGTCGAAGTGCGGCACTGTGGCGTGACCGGGCCCGGCAGCGCGGTCCAGCTCCTGCGCGTACGCGGCAGCCGCCGCCTCGGGGTCGTTGCCGGCCGGGCCGTCCGAGGCCGGCATCGGGTGTACCCGGGCCGGATTCAGCGGCACCACGTCCAGCAGGGCGGCCCGGGCCTGCGTCTCGTTGCGATCCGGATCACCGGCGGGCAGGAACCGTTCGTCGCCCCACCACACGTCGACCCGGGACCAGTCCACCGCGTCGCGGGCCGGCAGCGTCGCCACCGCCCGGTAGACGGCCGCGGCGACCCGACCTCCGGTGAGCACCACCGAGGCTTCGCCCCGGTCGGCCTGGGCGTCGAGCAGCTTCACCAGCAACCGGGCCGCCACGGCCTGCGCCAGCAGGTCAGCGTCGGCGTGGACGGCGACACTCGCCTCACTCATGGTTGCGCCTTCGTTCGAGGACCGCGAGGCGGTCGCTGTCGTGCCCGGGGCGGTGTGCCCGAGGTGGTGGGGCGAAAACCCCGGAGATTGCGGGGCAGGGCCGGTGCGTACCGGCCCTGCCCGACGTTGTGCCCCGGCTGGGCTCAGCCCTCGCCGCTCGTGCCGACGTGCGCGGTCACCCCGGCCTCGGCGCGCTGTGCGGTGGCCGGATCCTTCCAGACGTGGACCCGCTGCGCGGGGCGCTGGTCCAGCCCTCGCAGCCCGACCGTCGCGCCCAGCGCCTCCGCGTACACCTGGTCGGCGTCCAGCCGGCGCAGCTCCTCGGCCAGTTCGTCGCCGAGCGGGCGGCGCACCAGCGGCAGGGCCCGGTCGTCCTGGCCCGTGCGCCGGAACACGGCCATGCTGTCCTCGCGGGTCAGCGTCAGCTGATCGCCGTTGGCGCAGCTGAGCTGCACCTCCCGCATCCGGGGGAACTCATTGCTGTCCACCCGGCGTGGGGTGATGCCGAGCCGGCTGGACAGCCAACCGGCCATCAGCGCCGCCGTCGGGTCAGTGGGAGGCGCGACGATCGTCGCCTCGGTGACCTGGGCGTTGGTGGTGTCGAACGCCCCGGCGACCAGGGTGCGCCACGGGGTGATCCGGGTCCACGCCAGGTCGGTGTCGCCCGGGGCGTAGTCCCGGGCCCGCTGCCGCAGCGCCTCCACCGGGTCGGCGGCCTGCGCGGAGTCGGTGATCCTCCGGTCGGCCACCACCCCGAGGAAGTCGGTGGCGATCTCCGCCGGCGGCTCGCCGTGCCACCAGGTGACCACCGGTACGTCGGGAACGAGTAGCGGCATCACCACCGACTCGGCGTGCAGGGCCAACCGGCCGTACATCCGGGTGACCACCGCCTCGCACGGGCCGAGCCGGCCACCGACCACGATCTCCGCGTCCAGTCGGTTGCGGTCCCGCTCGATCTCCGAGCGGACCACCACCACGAGGCGGCACGGGTGCGCCGCGGCGGCGATCGTCGCCGCGGCCTCAGCCTCCCGGACCCGCTTCTCGTCCACCACCACGATGAGGGTGAGCGCCATGCCGCTGGCCACCCCGCCGGCGCTGCGCCGCTCGGCGGCGAGCGCCTTGACCACCTCGTTGCCGGTGGTGTCCCACAGCCCGATCATGCTCGTCTCCAGGCGCGGCCCTCGCGGGCCAGCATCTCGTCGGAGGCCCGGGGGCCCCACTCGCCGGCCCGGTACGGCTCCGGGGTGGTGCCCTCCCAGGCGTGCTCCAGAGGGTCGATCACCTGCCAGCTCTGCTCGACCTCGGCCGCGTCCGGGAAGAGGGTGCGGTCGCCGATCAGCACGTCCAGCACCAGACGCTCGTACGCCTCGGGGCTGGACTCGGTGAACGCCTCGCCGTACTGGAAGTCCATCGCGATGTCGCGGACCTCCATGGTCGTGCCCGGCACCTTCGAGCCGAACTTGAGCACCACGCCCTCGTCCGGCTGCACCCGGATGACCAGCTGGTTGTTGCCCAGCGACTCCATGTCGGCGTCGTTGAACGGCAGGTGCGGCGCCTTCTTGAACATGATGGCGACCTCGGTGACCCGCCGGGGCAGCCGCTTGCCGGCCCGGATGTAGAACGGCACCTCCGCCCAGCGGCGGTTCTGGATGCCCAACCGCACCGCCACGTACGTCTCGGTGGTGGAGTCGGCGGGGACGTCCCGCTCTTCCAGGTAACCGACAGCGCGTTCGCCGCCGACCCAGCCCGGCAGGTACTGACCGCGGACGGTGTCCCGGGCGACGTCCTTCGGCAGGGTGATGGCCTTGAGCACCTTCAGCTTCTCGGCCCGGATCTCGTCCGCGTCGAAGCTGGTCGGCTCCTCCATCGCCACCAGGGCGAGGAGTTGGAGAAGGTGGTTCTGCAGCACGTCGCGGGCGGTGCCGACGGTGTCGTAGAAGCCGGCGCGGGTGCCGATGCCGACGTCCTCCGCCATGGTGATCTGCACCGAGTCGACGTACTTGGAGTTCCACAGCGGCTCGAACAGGTTGTTGGCGAACCGCAGGGCGAGGATGTTCTGAACCGTCTCCTTGCCCAGGTAGTGGTCGATCCGGAAGACGTCCTGCCGGGTGAACACGTCGTCGACGAGGTCGTTGAGCGCCTTCGCCGAGGGCAGGTCGTTACCGAACGGCTTCTCCACCACGACCCGGCGCCAACCGCCGGACTTGTCGTTGTCGGCCATCCCGGTGCGGGCCAACTGCTTGAGCACGACAGGGAACGCGGCCGGCGGGATGGAGAAGTAGAACGCCGCGTTGCCGGTGATGCCGTGGGTCTGGCGCAGATCGTCAAGCGTCGAGGCGAGGGTGTCGAAGGCGGCGTCGTCGTCGAACGAACCGCCAACGAACTTGATGTTGCCGGCCAGCCGCGCCCACACCTCGTCCCGCCACGGGGTACGGGCGTGCTTGCGGGCAGCCTCGCAGGCCAACGTCTCGAAGTCGCCGTCGCCCCAGTCCCGGCGAGCAAACCCGAGCACCACGAAGCCCGGCGGCAACAGCCCTCGGTTGGCCAGGTCGTAGACCGCAGGGAGCAGTTTCTTGCGGGCCAGGTCGCCGGTCACCCCGAAGATCACCAGAGCACAGGGCTCCGGGATCCGGGGCAACCGGCGGTCCTGCGGGTCGCGCAGCGGGTTCACCGAACCGCCTCCTCGCTCCGCCTCAGTCACGTCGTCCATCCTCACGCCCGCAGATCACCGGCCGCGTCCAGTAGTTGGGCGACACCGGCGGCCCGGTCGGTGAGGTGCAACCGCAGCAACGGCCGCTCCCGACCGGCGAGAGCCTGACGGTCACCGGCGGCCTGCGCCGCCTGCAACTCACCGAAGGTGTACGGCTTGCCCGGCACCGCCAGGTCCTCGGCGACCGCGCCGGTCACCTGGAGGAAGCTGCCCACCTGCGGGCCGCCCTTGTGGTACTGGCCCGTCGAGTGCAGGAAGCGCGGACCCCAGCCGAAGGTGACCGGTCGGCCACCCGCCTGCGCCAGCAGCGACCGCAGCTTGGCCGTGTCGGCGTCGGCGAACCGGTCGAGGTACGCCATCACCGCGAGGTAACCGTCGTCGCCGAGCCCGTCGAGCAGCCAGCGCAGCACACCGGCCAGGTCCCCGGGAGCGCCCTGCGGGGCGTACACCTCGATCGCGCCCTCGGTGAACGACGGCGTCTCCGCCGGCAGGCCCGAGGCCAGGATCTTGTTGGTGTTCTCCTTGGACTCGGTGACGTTCGGCTGGTTGAACGGGTCGATGCCGAGCACCACACCGGCCACCGCGGTGGCGTACTCCCAGGCCAGGAACTGCGCGCCCAGCGGGCCGTTGACGGCCACGTCCGGGGTGGCCCCGCCGCCCGGCATGTCACCGGGGGCCAGCGCGCCGCCGTAACTGACAGTCAGCACGTCCGCGCCGGTGGCGCCGGGGCTCTGCGGAGACTCCACGACCACCGGCAGGATGCCCA
The DNA here is from genome assembly GCF_044456785.1 of Micromonospora sp. NPDC050795. Taxonomy (NCBI): domain Bacteria; kingdom Bacillati; phylum Actinomycetota; class Actinomycetes; order Micromonosporales; family Micromonosporaceae; genus Micromonospora; species Micromonospora sp. NPDC050795. Next base: position 14,166 of record NZ_JBITGE010000040.1, read on the forward strand.
CCCCGGCCTTGCCCGTCGACTCGGCGATCAGCTGCTCGGCCCAGTCGCCGAGCCCGTCGATGCCGGTGCCGTCGGAGACCAGGGCGACCTTGTCCCGGGCGAGCGTGGCCGCCGCGCCCAGAGCGGCACCCAGCGCCAGAGCCGGGTTGTTCTGGTCCGCGCCGAGCGACGTGGCCAGCGCGTCGGCCTGGTCGAGCAGCTCCGCGACCTCGACCCCGGCCAGCGCCGAGGGCACCAGACCGAACGCGGTGAGCGCCGAGTAGCGACCGCCGACGTTCGGGTCGGCGAGCACCGTGAACGCGCCCATCTCGGCCGCGGTGGCCTCCAGCGGCGAACCCGGGTCGGTGACGATGACGAAGTGCCGGCCGGCCTCCGCCTCGGTCATCCCGGCGTCCAGGAACGCCTGCCAGTACGCGCGCCGGTGGCTGTCGGTCTCCACCGTCGACCCGGACTTGCTGGCCACCACCACGACGGTGCGCTCCAGCCGGTCACCGAGCGCCGCCCGGACCTGGCCCGGGTCGGTGGTGTCCAGAACCGTCAACGGGCGTCCCAGCGTCTGCGTGATCACCTCGGGGGCGAGCGAAGAGCCACCCATGCCAGCGAGCACCACGTGATCCAGGTCGGCCAGCTCCGCGCTCAGCTCGGCCAACTGGCCGAGCAGCTCGCGGCTGCGCCGGTGGGTGTCCACCCAGCCCAGCCGGATCTTGGCCTCGGCCTCGGCGTCCGGACCCCACAGGCTGGCGTCCTTGCCCGCCAGCTTGCCCGGGACGCCGGCCTTGACCAGCGCGTCCCGGGTCGAGGCCGGCGCGGCCTTGTCGACGGCGTCCGCGCCGTACACGGAGAGCCCGGCGGCTGCCTCCACCGGCCCCGCAAGCAGGTCGCTCATGCGCCACCAGCCTTGTCGGCGGCCTTGGCGTTGCCCTTGGCGGCCTTGTTCGGGGCGCCCTTGCCCTTCGCCGCTGCCTTCAGCGACTTGGTCACCCCGTCGAGCAGTTCCTGCCAGCTGACCTCGAACTTCTCGACGCCCTCGCGCTCCAGGGTGGCGATCACGTCGTCGATGTCGACCCCGACCGACTCCAGGTCCGCGAAGACCTTCCGGGCCGCGTCGTAGGCCCCGGTGACGGTGTCACCGCGGGTCTCGCCATGATCGGCGTACGCGTTGACGACCGACTCCGGCATGGTGTTGACCGTGCCGGGTGCGATCAGCTCCTCGACGTAGATGGTGTCCCGGTAGTCCGGGTTCTTCGTCGAGGTGGACGCCCACAGCGGCCGCTGCGGGTGCGCGCCTGCTGCGGCGAGCGCCTTCCAGCGGTCCGAAGCGAACACCTCGGTGTAGCGCTCGTACGCCAGTTGGGCGTTGGCGACGGCGGCCTTACCCCTGAGCGACTTGGCCTGCTCGGAGCCAATCTTCTCGAGCCGCTTGTCGACCTCGGCGTCGACCCGGGACACGAAGAAGGACGCGACCGAGCCGATCTTCGACAGGTCGTGGCCGTTGGCCTTGGCCTGCTCCAGGCCGGCGAGGAACGCCTCCATGACCGCCGAGTAGCGGTCCAGCCCGAAGATCAGTGTCACGTTGACGCTGATCCCCTCGGCGAGCGTGTCGGTGATCGCCGACAGGCCCTCCTCGGTGGCCGGGATCTTGATGTAGAGGTTGGGCCGGTCGACAAGCCACCACAGCGCCTTGGCCTCCGCGACGGTCTTGTCCGCGTCGTGCGCGCTGCGGGGGTCCACCTCGATCGAGACGCGGCCGTCGACGCCGTCGCTGCCGTCGTACGACGGGCGCATCACGTCGCAGGCCCACCGCACGTCGTACGTGGTGAGCATGCGGACGGCCTCTTCCACGTCCACGTCACGGATGGCGAGGTCGCGCAGCTGCCAGTTGTACTCGTCGGCGTCGCTGAGGGCCTTGGCGAAGATCGTCGGGTTGGTGGTGACGCCGGCCACGTGCTTCTCGCGGCGGAGCTGGTCCAGCCCACCGGAGCTCAGTCGTACCCGGGAAAGGTCGTCGAGCCAGACCGCCACGCCCGCGGCGGTCAGCTCATTCAGCTTGTCGGTCATGCCGTCCACGCTCCCTCAGTTGCCGGTCGTGAAACCGGTGATGTCGCCCACCCGGGCCAGCGAGGCGTGTGCCGCCGCCACGATCCGGTCACCGGTGAACCCGAACTGCTCGAAGAGCACGGTGTACGGGGCGCTCGCGCCGTAGTGCTCGATGCTGACGCTCTCGCCGAGGTCGCCGACGACGCCGCGCCAGGACATCGCGATGCCCGCCTCCACGCTCACCCGTGCCTTTACCCCGCGGGGGAGCACCGATTCCCGGTACGCCTCGTCCTGCTCGTAGAACCACTCCTGGCACGGCATCGAGACGACCCGGGTCGGGGTGCCGTCGGCCTCCAGCCGCTCCCGGGCGGTCAGGCAGAGCTGCACCTCGGAACCGGTGCCGACGATGATCACCTGGGGCTTGCCGTTGGACGCCTCGGCCAGCACGTAACCGCCCTTGGCCACACCCGCCGCGTCGCCCAGGACGCTCCGGTCCAGGGTCGGGAGGGCCTGGCGGCTCAGCGCCATGGCCGTCGGCCGGTCGGTGTGCTCCAGCGCCTGCCGCCACGCCCAGACGGTCTCGTTGGCGTCGGCCGGGCGGACCACGTCCAGACCCGGGATGGCGCGTAGCGCGGTCAGGTGCTCCACCGGCTGGTGGGTCGGGCCGTCCTCGCCGAGGCCGATCGAGTCGTGCGTCCAGACGTAGGTCACCGGCAGCTTCATCAGCGCGGCCAGCCGCACCGACGGACGCATGTAGTCGCTGAACACCAGGAACGTGCCGCCGTAGGGGCGGGTGCCGCCGTGCAGGGCGATGCCGTTGAGGATCGCGCCCATGGCGTGCTCACGGATGCCGAAGTGCAGCGTGCGGCCGTACTCGTGGCCCGGGAAGTCCTTGGTGGCGTGCGCCGCCGGGATGAACGACGGCTCGCCCTTCATCGTGGTGTTGTTGCTCTCGGCCAGGTCGGCCGAGCCACCCCACAGCTCCGGGAGCACCGGCGCGAGCGCCTCCAGCACCTTGCCGGAGGCGGCCCGGGTGGCCACACCCTTGGCGTCCGCCGGGAAGACCGGCAACGCGTCGGTCCAGCCGTCGGGGAGTACGCGACCAGCCAACCGCTCGTAGAGCGCGGTGCGCTCCGGGTTGGCCTTCTTCCAGGCGTCGAACGCGGCGGTCCACTCCTGCTCGGCCGCGTCGCCGCGCCCCATCACCGTGCGGGCGTGGCCGAGCACCTCCTCGTCGACCTGGAAGGTCTGCTCCGGGTCGAAGTCGAGGAGCCGCTTGGTGGCCTTCACCTCGTCGGCGCCGAGCGCCGAACCGTGGATCTTGCCGGTGTTCTGCTTGTTGGGCGCGGGCCAGCCGATGATGGTGCGCAGCGCGATGAAGGAGGGGCGGGCGGTCTCCGCCTTGGCGGCCACCAGCGCCGCGTACAGCGCCTCGGCGTCCTCGTGGTAGTCGCCCTGGTCGGCGTCGCCGCTGCGCCAGTCGACGGTCTGCACGTGCCAGCCGTACGCCTCGTAGCGGGCGGCCACGTCCTCACTCTTGGCGATCCGGGTGTCGTCCTCGATGGAGATCTCGTTGTCGTCGTAGATCACCGTGAGGTTGCCCAGCTGCTGGTGCCCGGCGAGGGCGCTGGCCTCGTGGCTGATGCCCTCCTCGATGTCACCGTCGGAGACGATGCACCAGATGTCGTGGTCGAAGACCGACGCGCCGAGCTCGGCCTCGGGGTCGAACAGGCCGCGCTCGCGGCGGGCCGCCATGGCCATGCCGACCGCGTTCCCCAGACCCTGCCCGAGCGGGCCGGTGGTGGTCTCCACGCCCGGCGTGTGCCCGTGCTCGGGGTGCCCCGGCGTCAGCGAGCCCCACTGCCGCAACGACTTCAGGTCGTCCAGGCTCAGCGGGTAACCGGAGAGGAACAGCTGGATGTAGAGCGTCAGGCTGGAGTGCCCGGCGGAGAGGACGAACCGGTCGCGGCCGGGCCAGTTCGGGTCGGCCGGGTTGTGCCGCATGACGCGGTTGAAGAGGAGGTACGCCGCGGGCGCGAGGCTCATCGCGGTGCCCGGGTGACCGTTGCCGGATTTCTCTACGGCGTCCATGGCCAGCACGCGGACGGTGTCTACGGCCCGGCGATCGAGGTCGGACCAGTTCAGTGCGGGGTGCTCGGGTCGTTTAACAGCCACGATGGTTGTGCTCCTCGGCAGATGGGCGGAACCCTCACCGATGACCTTATCGAGCGTCCCTAAACATGCGCCCGGGGATCTGCGCATGGTGTGCGCTACGTGACCATCCGGATGCTCGCTTCAACCCGGTGGTGTGACGGCCCGCACCGTTGTCGGGTCGGCCGGGCAGCCAAAACGACGACGCGTAGTGTGTGGGGCGGTATGCGGACCCGTGCGGTCCCGACCGATCCGATCTCCCCGTGCCCGACGCCGGAAGGTGGCAATCCGTGAGCATGATCACCGAGCGCCCCGCGAGCAACCCGGCCGGGCCACACCCGGCACGGGCGGCCGAGGGCCCGGTGGCCCGGCGGGACGTACGCGCGGTTCTCTCGGCGTACGTGTCGCTCACCAAGCCGCGGATCGTCGAGTTGCTGCTGGTCACCACCATCCCGGCGATGATGCTCGCCGAGGGTGGGCTGCCGTCGCTGTGGCTGATGGCCATCGTGCTGATCGGCGGCTCGCTCGCCGCCGGTGCGGCCAGCGTCCTCAACTGCTACATCGACCGCGACATCGACCAGTTGATGCGGCGTACCAAGCGTCGGCCGCTGCCGGCACACACCGTGTCGCCGCGGAGCGCGCTGATCTTCGGTCTGGTGCTGGCGGCGGTGTCGGTGGCCCTGATGGCGGCGTTCACCAACCTGCTGGCCGCCGGGCTGACCCTCGCCGCGATCGCCTACTACGACCTCGTCTACACCCTGTGGCTCAAGCGTTCCACCCCGACGAACACCTTCTGGGGCGGCGCCTGCGGGGCGGCACCGGTGCTGATCGGGTGGGCTGCGGTGACCGGCTCACTGGCGCCGGCCGCCTGGGGGCTCTTCGCTGTGGTCTTCTTCTGGCAGATGCCGCACTTCTACCCGCTCGCCATGAAGTACAAGGACGACTACGCCCGGGCCGGCATCCCGATGCTGCCGGTGGTGGCCTCGACCCGCCGGGTGAACGCCGAGATCCTGATCTTCGCGTGGCTCACCGTGCTCACCTCCCTGGCCGTCTGGCCGCTGGGGCTCAGCGCGATCTACGGGGTGCCGACCCTGGTGGTGGGTGCCATCTTCATCCTCGAGGCTCACCGACTCTGCCGACGCGCGACGCGTGGCGAGGCGGTCAAGCCGATGCGGCTGTTCCACTGGTCGACGACGTACCTGACGATCGTCTTCGTGGCCGTCGCGCTCGACGCGCTGATCTGACCCGTCCCGGCCGACTCCGCTCTCCGCTCTCCACGTGCGGTGGCCTGCGCCCGTCGGCTCCGCTGGCTGCCTTCTATTCGCGCCGCAGTGATCGATGCCGCTGATCTACTGACTAATCATGGACGTGGATGAGTTGTCCGGGTTTAACGTCACATCAGAGTAACTTTCAGCATGAGTCGGATCGGCTCAACCTGGGAGGGTTCGAGGGCGATTTGCCTGCGTGCTTTGGGCGTAAAAGTCGGTAAATAAACGGACAGTGAACCTGTGGTCGTCCTTAAACCTGTAGGTAATTGGCATCACAAAAGGTTCATGGTTCTCGCCCGACGGGGTGCAAGTCTGCTTAGGCTTCGCGTCATGGCAGATGGTTCCGATACGACGCTGACCGCTGAGCAGACCGCCAGTGAGCAGGCGCCCCAAGGCCTGGTTGCGGGTCTCAAGGCGTTCGCCGCAGAACACGGCGGCGCGAAGGCGGTCATCGAGTACGTCGGCAAGCGCGGCGCGCGAATCGTCCTGGTCGGTGCCGACGGTGAGTGGGGCGACCAGTTCGCCGACGACACCGTCACCGCCCGGGAGGCGTGCGCCAAGGCGGGAGTCACCGTCGAGAACGCCTGGGAGCGTGAACTGATGGACCAGATGCGTCCGAGCAACGACCTCTGGCGGTCGATGGCCCGGCGCACGATGGCCCGCTGAACAGACAGCTGAATTGACCACATATCACCAGTCGACCCGGGGGGAACCCCGGGTCGCTCTCGTCACCTGCTCCGACCTGGCCGACCTCGACCCGGACGACCGGCTGGTCCTCGCCCCGCTCGCCACCCGTGGCGTCGCCGTCCAGGCCGTCGTCTGGGACGACCCTGGCGTCGACTGGTCGTCCTACGACCTGGTCGTGCTCCGCTCACCCTGGGACTACGCGCTGCGCCGCGACGAGTTCGTGTCCTGGGCGTCGACAGTGCCGACGCTCGTCAACCCGGCCGACGTGGTCCGCTGGAACACCGACAAGCGCTACCTCGCCGAGCTGAGCGCCGCCGGCGTGCCAACCGTGCCGACAGCGTGGATCATGCCGGGGGAGAGCTGGCAGCCGCCCGCCGAGACCGGCGAGTACGTGCTCAAACCCGCCGTCAGCGCCGGCAGTCAGGACACCGGCCGGTACGACCTGGCCGACCCGGAGCACCGCGACCTGGCCGCCGCACACGTTCGCCGACTCTCCGAGGCCGGCCGGGTCACCATGGTCCAGCCGTACCTGCGGGCCGTCGACACCGAAGGCGAGACGGCTCTGCTCTTCCTGGCCGGCCCCGAGGGGCTCGCGTTCAGCCACGCGATCCGCAAGGGTCCGATGCTGTCCGGGCCGGACCTCGGTCCGGACGGGCTGTACAAGGCCGAGGAGATCACCACCCGCACCGCTCGCCCCGAACAGTTGGCGGTGGCCGAGCAGACCCTCGCGACGGTGCCCGGCGGCACCCGACAGCTGCTCTACGCCCGGGTCGACCTGATCCCCGGCCCGGACGGCGAGCCGGTCCTGGTCGAGCTGGAGCTGACCGAGCCGTCGCTCTTCATCGGGTACGCGGACGGCGCCCCCGAGCGCCTCGCCACCGCGATCACCACTCACCTGGCCCGCAACGCCTAACCGCTCACCCAACAAGCAACTCCCGAACGGCCGCCCGCGCCGCGCGCTCGCGCACCGTGCCGCCGCGCTGCCGTGCTGCCGTGCTGCCGTGCCGCCGTGCTGCCGTGCCGCCGTGCTGCCGTGCTGCCGTGCCGCCGTGCTGCCGTGCCGCCGTGCTGCCGTGCCGCCGTGCTTCGCTGCGTCCGTGCTGCTGCCGGCAAGATCGCGCAACATCTTGGTTCTAGTGGCTTCCTGGCGTTCGGTGGCCACTACATCCTGGTTCGAGTGCGATCTTGGTGGCCGTGGGTGCCAAGGCCGGGGTTCCGGTCTCCCCAGGGGCGGTGTTCGTCGTCAAGATCCGCGCAAGATCAGGGATGTTGCTGTCTCCGGCGTGTCGGAGGCAGCAATATCGGGGAAGTTGCTCGGATCTTGGGCGCGGGGCGCGGGGCGCGGGGCGCGGGGCGCGGGGCGCGGGGCGCGGGGCGCGGGGCGCGGGGCGCGGGGCGCGGGCGGTCAGGCGGTGACTGGTACCGGGGCGGCGGCGTCGGTCGGGGTGGCCTGGGGGGCCGGTGCGACCGGGCGGCGTTCCCGGGTGGACCACTGCACTGACAGCGCGGCCAGCAGTACCAGGCAGGAGCCGAGCATGTGCGCGCCGACCAGGAGCGCCGGCACGTGGGTGAAGTACTGCACGAAGCCGATCAGGCCCTGGCCCAACTCCACGGCGACCAGGATGATCGCGGCGCGGGTGGCCCGCTGCGCACCGACGGCGCGGAACGCGAAGATCAGCGCCACCGACAGGCCGATCAGCAGGAAGACCCCGTCGGCGTGCACCTGGGAGATCGTCTCCGGGTCGAGCCCGTTGCGGGCGGCGCCATGGTCGCCGGCGTGGGGGCCGCTGCCGGTGACCCAGGTGCCGACGGCCAGCACAGCGACGGTGACGCCGGTGGTGACCCGGGCCAGCGCGCGCAGCGGTGCGGGCACCACGGCCACGGTCGGGCCGTCGGGGTCGCCGACGCGTCGCCAGAGGGCGTACGCGGCGGCGATCACGGCCATCGAGGCGAGGAAGTGCAGCCCGACCACCCACGGGTTGAGGTTGGTCAGCACGGTGATGCCACCGATCACCGCCTGCGCGGGGATGCCCAGGAAGACCGCCACGGCCAGTGCGAGGAGCCCGGGTCGGCGGGGCCGGTGCAGCAGTACGGCCAGCACCGTGGCCAGCGCGATAAGACCCACCGCGAAGGTCAGCATCCGGTTGCCGAACTCGATGACGCCGTACACGCCCATCTCCGGCGTGGTGACGTAGGAATCGTCTGTGCACCGGGGCCAGGTGGGGCAGCCGAGGCCCGAGGCGGTCAGTCGGACGGCCCCGCCGGTGACGACGATGCCCACGTTCGCGATGATCGAGGCGAGCGCGAGGCGGCGCAGCAGGATGCCGGAGACCGGACGGACGATTCGGTTCACGGCGCAAATCCTACGCACCGTAGTGATCGAGGTTCGTCCGACTCCGTCAGTGCGGTGGTTGGGATCACCGGGGCCCGGGTTTGCGACCCTCCGGGTAATTACGTAACGTTGGCGTTGTGAAAAACGTGGCGGCGCTCTCCGGGCACCAACCGACGGCCGTTCCGGCTGTCGGTGCGTCCGCGTCCGCGCCTGCCGTGACCACGCCGGTCGGCCCCGCCGGGCCGGCGGCGGCCGAGGTCTCCACCCGGGATCGGGTCACCCAGTTGCTGTTGGAGCAGGGTGCCACCACCGCCGCGCAGCTTGGCGCGGCGCTCGGGCTCAGCCCGGCGGCGATTCGCCGACACCTCGACGCGATGCTTGCGGATGGTGACGTGTACGCCCGCGAGCAGCCCGTGCAGGGCAGTCGCGGTCGGGGCCGCCCGGCGAAGGTGTTCCTGCTGACCGAGGCCGCCCGGGTCCGCTGTGGCACACACCACTACGACAACATGGCCACCGCCGCGCTTCGCTGGATCGCCCGCAGCGGCGGCCCGGACGCGGTGGAGGCGTTCGCCACCGAGCAGGTGTCCGCTCTCGAGTCCCGCTGTCGGGCGGCAATGGAGGATGCGGGCGACGACCCTCTCGCCCGAGCCGAGGCACTTGCCGCAGCGCTCACGGGCGAGGGCTACGCTGCCAATGCGACCACGATCGCCTCTGGCGGCCAGCTCTGTCAGCACCACTGCCCGGTGGCGCACGTGGCCGCCGAGTTTCCTCAGCTGTGCGAGGCCGAGACCGCGGTCATCTCCCGTCTGGTCGGCACCCACGTGCAGCGTCTGGCCACCATCGCGCACGGCGACGGGGTGTGCACCACGCACATCCCGACCCAGCCGGGCCGTGTTCAATCCGGTAATCCCGTAACCACTGTGAGGACAGATAGATGACCGAGCAGATCGTCCAGCCCCTAACCCAGGAAGAGCAGCTCGCCGCCCTGGGCCGGTACGAGTACGGCTGGTCCGACCCGGACGCCGCCGGGGCAACTGCCCAGCGTGGCATCAACGAGGCGGTGGTGCGGGACATCTCGGCCAAGAAGGACGAGCCGGCGTGGATGCTCGACCTGCGGCTGAAGGGCCTGCGGCTGTTCGGCCGTAAGCCGATGCCGGCCTGGGGCGCGGACCTCACCGGAATCGACTTCGACAACATCAAGTACTTCGTCCGGTCGACCGAGAAGCAGGCCACCAGCTGGGAGGACCTGCCCGAGGACATCAAGAACACCTACGACCGGCTGGGCATCCCGGAGGCGGAGAAGCAGCGGCTGGTCGCCGGTGTCGCGGCGCAGTACGAGTCGGAGGTCGTCTACCACAAGATCCGCGAGGACCTTGAGGAGCAGGGCGTCCTCTTCCTGGACACCGACACGGCGCTGCGCGAGCACGAGGACGTCTTCAAGGAGTACTTCGGCACCGTGATCCCGGTCGGCGACAACAAGTTCGCCGCTTTGAACACCTCGGTGTGGTCCGGTGGCTCGTTCATCTACGTGCCGAAGGGCGTGCACGTCGAGATCCCGCTGCAGGCCTACTTCCGGATCAACACGGAGAACATGGGCCAGTTCGAGCGGACGCTGATCATCGTCGACGAGGGTGCGTACGTGCACTACGTCGAGGGCTGCACCGCGCCGCTCTACTCCTCCGACTCGCTGCACAGCGCGGTCGTGGAGATCATCGTCAAGAAGAACGCACGTTGCCGCTACACGACCATCCAGAACTGGTCGAACAACGTCTACAACCTGGTCACCAAGCGCGCCGTCTGCCACGAGGGCGCGACCATGGAGTGGGTCGACGGCAACATCGGCTCCAAGGTGACCATGAAGTACCCGGCGGTCTACATGACCGGAGAGCACGCCAAGGGCGAGGTGCTCTCGGTGGCGATGGCCGGCGAGGGTCAGCACCAGGACGCCGGCGCCAAGATGGTGCACGCCGCGCCGCACACCTCCTCGACCATCGTGTCGAAGTCGATCGCCCGTGGCGGCGGCCGCACCTCGTACCGGGGTCTGGTGCAGGTGCTGGAGGGTTCGCACCACAGCCGGAGCACTGTCAAGTGCGACGCACTGCTCGTCGACACGATCTCCCGCTCGGACACCTACCCGTACGTCGACATCCGTGAGGACGACGTGTCGATGGGGCACGAGGCGACCGTCTCCAAGATCAGTGATGACCAGCTCTTCTACCTGATGAGCCGGGGCCTGAGCGAGGACGAGGCGATGGCGATGATCGTGCGTGGCTTCATCGAGCCGATCGCCAAGGAACTCCCGATGGAGTACGCCCTGGAGCTCAACCGCCTGATCGAGCTTCAGATGGAGGGCGCGGTCGGCTGACGCCGCCGCTCCCCCGTGACGGGCCGGAACCTCGGCCCGTCACACCCGGCCCCAACTCGTCGTCACGGAACAGACCAAGGAAGACATGACTACCCAGGCTTCCGCGCCGCCGCCCAGCACCAAGTCGCAGGCGCTGCGCTCGTACGACGTCGCCGACTTCCCGGCCCTCACCGGCCTGGAGGAGGAGTGGCGCTTCACCCCACTCAAGCGCCTGCGCGGCCTTAGCGGCGACGCGCCGGCCGCGACCGGCGCGGTCCGACACGAGTACGGTGACCTGCCCGAGGGCGTCGCCATCACCCGGGTCGGCCGTGACGACGAGCGCGTCGGCAGCGTGCTGATCCCGGTCGACCGGGTCAGCGCGCTGGCCTACGGTGCCGCCGCAGACGCCCTGCTGCTGCGGGTGGCCCCCGACGTGGTGCTCGGCGAGGCGGTGCGGCTGCGGGTGGTCGGCGAGGGCGTCGAGCAGCCGGCGTTCGGTCACACCTTCGTCGAGGTGGGCCGGTTCGCCGAGGCGACAGTGGTGCTGGAGCACGTCGGGTCGGCCACCCTGGCCGACAACGTCGAGGTCGCCGTGGCCGATGGTGCGAAGCTGACGCTGGTCACGGTCGCCGACTGGGCCGACGACGCGGTCCAGGCCCAGCACCTGAAGATCAAGCTGGGTCGGGACGCCAAGGTCATTCACATTCAGGTCTCCCTGGGTGGCGACCTGGTCCGGCAGTTCACCAGCGTGGAATACACCGGGCGCGGGGGCGAGGCCGAGCTGTACGGCGTCTACTTCGCCGACTCCGGCCAGCACCTGGAGCACCGGCAGCTGGTCGACCACAATGTGCCGGACTGCCGCAGCTACGTCGGCTACCGGGGCGCTCTGCAGGGCGAGAGCGCGCACACCGTCTGGGTGGGCGACGTGCTCATCCAGGCCGAGGCGACCGGCACCGACACGTACGAGATCAACCGGAACCTGCTGCTCACCGACGGCGCGCGGGCGGACTCCGTACCCAATCTGGAGATCGAGACCGGCGAGATCGCCGGTGCCGGTCACGCCAGCGCGACCGGCCGCTTCGACGACGAGCAGCTGTTCTATCTGATGGCCCGGGGCATCCCGGAGAGTGAGGCCCGCCGGCTGGTGGTCCGTGGCTTCTTCGCCGAGCTGATCAACAAGATCCCGGTGGAGTCGCTGCGGGAGAGCCTCGGCGACACGATCGAGGCCCGGCTGACCAAGGCCGGCGCTTGATGATCCGGCTCTGCTCCACCGAGGACGTGCCGAAGGGCACCGCGATCCGCGCGGACGTCGACGGCACCCCGATCGCCCTGGTGCACGGCGAGGACGGCGCCTTCTACGCCGCGTACGACGAGTGCTCGCACGCCGCTGTCGCGCTCTCCGAGGGCGAGGTCGACGGCTGCACGCTCGAGTGCTGGTTGCACGGCTCGCGCTTCGACCTGCGCACCGGCGAGCCGACCGGCCTGCCCGCCACCGAACCCGTCCCCGTCTACCCCGTCGAAGTCCGCGACGGCGACATCTACCTCAGCCTGACGCCGAGTAATGGAGTGACCCGATAATGAGCACCCTGGAGATCCGCGACCTGAAGGTGTCGGTCAAGCTGCCCGAGGGTGAGCTCAAGCCGATCCTGGCCGGCGTCGACCTGACCGTGAAGTCGGGCGAGACCCACGCGATCATGGGCCCGAACGGTTCCGGCAAGTCCACCCTGGCGTACTCGATCGCCGGCCACCCCAAGTACGAGATCACCGGCGGTACGGTGACCCTCGACGGCGAGGACGTGCTGGCGATGACTGTCGACGAGCGCGCTCGCGCCGGTCTCTTCCTGGCCATGCAGTACCCGGTCGAGGTGCCCGGCGTCTCGGTGGCGAACTTCCTGCGGACCGCGAAGACCGCCATCGACGGCGAGGCGCCGAAGCTCCGTACCTGGGGTGGCGAGCTGCGCGGCGCCATGGAGCGCCTCCAGATGGACCCGGCGTTCGCTCAGCGCAACGTGAACGAGGGCTTCTCCGGTGGTGAGAAGAAGCGGCACGAGATCGTCCAGCTGGAGCTGCTCAAGCCGAAGATCGCGATCCTCGACGAGACCGACTCCGGCCTCGACGTGGACGCGCTGCGCGTGGTCAGCGAGGGCGTCAACCGGGTCCGCGACACCGGCGACACCGGCGTGCTGCTGATCACCCACTACACGCGGATCCTGCGCTACATCAAGCCGGACTTCGTGCACGTCTTCGTGGCCGGCCGGATCGTCGAGCAGGGCGGCCCGGAGCTGGCAGACAAGCTCGAGGCCGAGGGCTACGAGCGGTACGCCGCCGGGGCCGGCACGGCCAAGGCCTGAGCGAAGGAGGCGCTGCCGAGATGACCAGCATCGCGATCCCCGAGGGGATGCCGCAGTACGACGACGTGCCGCGTTTCGACGTGGCCCGGGTGCGCGCCGATTTCCCGATCCTGGACCGGGAGATCAACGGGCATCCGCTGGTCTACCTCGACAGCGCCAACACCTCGCACAAACCGCGCCAGGTGCTCGACGTGCTCGACGAGCACTACGCGCGGCACAACGCCAACGTGTCGCGGTCGGTGCACACGCTGGGCACCGAGGCCACCGAGGCGTACGAGGGGGCGCGGGCGAAGGTCGCCGCGTTCATCAACGCGCCGAGCGTCGACGAGGTGGTGTTCACCAAGAACTCCACCGAGGCGATCAACATCGTGGCGTACGCCTTCTCGAACGCCTCGCTGCGAGCGGACGCCGACCCCCGGTTCCGGCTCGGTCCCGGCGACGAGGTGGTGATCTCCGAGATGGAGCACCACTCGAACATCGTCCCGTGGCAGCTGCTCTGTGAGCGGACCGGCGCGACCCTGCGCTGGTTCCCGGTCACCGACCAGGGCCGGCTGGACGAGTCGGGCCTGGAGGACCTGGTCACCGAACGGACGAAGATCGTCTCGTTGGTGCACGTGTCGAACATCCTGGGCACTGTCAACGCGACCTCCCGGATCACCGCTCGGGTCCGCGAGGTGGGCGCGCTGCTGCTGCTGGACTGCTCGCAGTCGGCGCCGCACCTGCCCCTCGACGTGGTCGACCTGGACGCCGACTACATCGTGTTCACCGGCCACAAGATGTGCGGCCCGACCGGCATCGGTGTGCTCTGGGGCCGGGCCGAGCTGCTGGCGGCCATGCCGCCGGTGATGGGTGGCGGCTCGATGATCGAGACGGTCACCATGGGCCGCTCGACGTTCGCCGCCCCGCCGGCCCGGTTCGAGGCCGGCACCCCGCCGATCGCCGAGGCGGTCGCGTTGGGCGCGGCGGTGGACTACCTGACCGGCGTCGGGATGCGGGCCATCCAGTGGCACGAGAAGGAGCTGACGGCGTACGCGCTGGACGCCTTCGGCTCGGTGCCGGACCTGCGGATCTTCGGCCCGACAGTGCCGGTGGGCCGGGGCGGCACCATCTCGTTCGCGCTCGGCGACGTGCACCCGCACGACGTGGGACAGGTGCTCGACTCGCTCGGTGTGCAGGTGCGGGTGGGTCACCACTGTGCCAAGCCGGTGTGCAGTCGGTTCGGCGTCCCGGCCATGACCCGGGCCTCGTTCTACCTCTACACCACCACCGAGGAGATCGACGCTCTGGTGGCCGGTCTGGAGCAGGTACGGAAGGTGTTCGACTGATGCAGCTCGATCAGCTCTACCAGGAGATCATCCTGGACCACTACAAGCGCCCGCACGGGCGTGGCCTGCGCGATGCCGACGACCCGGGCGACCAGGTCGCGGAGGCGCACCACGTCAACCCCACCTGCGGTGACGAGGTCACCGTCCGGGTGGCCACCGACGGCACTGTGCTGCACGACATCTCGTACGACGGGATGGGCTGCTCGATCAGCCAGGCGTCGGCGAGTGTGCTGCACGAGTTGCTGCGTGGTCGGGGCGCCGGGGAAGCATTCGAGGTGCACGAGGCGTTCGTGGAGTTGATGTCCGGACGTGGCCAGGTCACGCCGGACGAGGACGTGCTCGGTGACGGGGTTGCTTTCGCGGGTGTGGCCCGTTACCCCGCCCGGGTCAAGTGCGCGCTGCTGCCGTGGATGGCGTTCATGGACGCCGCGGCACGCGCCGGTGTGGGCGTGAGCCCGGAGGTGAAGGCGTGAGCGAGCGTCAGCGAGCGAATGACACAGTGGTGCCCTGCGGCATCACGCAGCGAAGCGGAGGGACGGCATGAGCGAGCACATCGCTGCTACTGAGGCGACGCCGGAGGCCGGTGACACCACTGTGGTGCCGCAGACCGACGCCGCGACCACCGACGGCACCTCTGACGCCGCCGCTCCTGCGGGCGGCGTCAGCAAGGCCATGATCGCCGACATCGAGGAGGCGATGAAGGACGTCGTCGACCCGGAGCTCGGCATCAACGTGGTCGACCTTGGCCTCGTGTACGGCGTCCACGTCGACGAGGAGAACGTCGCCACCCTGGACATGACGCTCACCTCGGCGGCCTGCCCGCTGACCGACGTCATCGAGGACCAGACCCGGCAGGCGCTGACCACCGGCCCCGGCGGTGGCCTGGTCAACGACATCCGGATCAACTGGGTGTGGCTCCCGCCGTGGGGCCCGGACAAGATCACTGACGAGGGTCGGGACCAGCTTCGCTCCCTCGGCTTCAACGTCTGAACCGATCCCACTTCGTCGAGCGCGGTACCCGTCCGGGTGCCGCGCTCGACGCCTTTGCAGGCCAGCCTCGAAAGTAGTGGAACGGATCGTTCCGGTCTGCTAAGCTGAACTCATCAAACGGAGCGGAACATTCCGATCCGACAGCGGGTGGGTCAGCTCGCTGGAAGCCGGCGGAGAGGGCAGAACAATGAGCGGGATGGCGGCGGGGCAGTGGCGGACCGTGCTCGACGAGGCGCACGCGGCGCTTCGGACGGCAGTCGAGGGAGTTCCGGCCGACGCCTGGGAGCGGCCCACCCCGTGCGAGCGGTGGAACGTCACCCAGGTGCTTCAGCACGCGGTCGGCGACCAGCTCGCCTTCGCGGCGGCGATCGACGGCGGGCCGGGGCCGGCGGAGGACCCGTTCGCACCCTCCGGTCGGTTCGACGGTGACAAGCTCGCCGGCCTGCGCGCCGCCCTCGACGCGTCCGCCCGGGCCTGGAAGGGCGTCGCCGACGACGACCCGGAGGTGCCCACGCCGCTGCCTCAGGGCAAGCTGCCGGCCGAGGTCGGCGCCGTAGCGTGCGCCCTGGACGCCGCAGTGCACGCCTGGGACATCGCGGTGGCCACCGGCCAGCCGTCCCCGCTCGGCGCCGAACTGGCCCGCCCCCTGCTGGTGGTGGCCCGGCAGATCGTCGAGCCGCTGCGGGCCTACGGCGCTTACGCCCCGGCGATCGACTCCGCTCCGGAGGCCGACGAGGTCACCGCCCTGCTCTCCTACCTCGGTCGCGACCCCCGACTGGCCGCCTGAGGTTCGGCTCTGCTCCCTCGGCCGATCCCAGAACGCCCCAAGATCGCCCTCGATCCTCGATGTAGTGGCCTCGGTGCGTCGCCGAGGCCACTACATCCTGGTTCGAGTGCGATCTTGGTGGCGCGTGTGTGTCGTCAAGATCTGAGCAGGATCAGGGATGTTGCTGTCTCCGCCGTGTCGGAGGCAGCAACATCGGGGAAGTTGCTCGGATCTTGCGCGGGGCGCGGGGCGCGGGGCGCGGGGCGCGGGGCGCGGCGGAATATCGGTGGCGGGGGCGCGGGTCCGGCGCGGAGGATGCGCGTGTGACTGAGGCGTACCCGAAGCAGGTTCCTGTCCGTGCGGCCACTGCCGTGCGTCGACAGCGCAGCCTGCCCCGGCCCGCCTCGATCCCGCGCCCGCCGTCGTGAGCGGCGCGTTTTTCGCCGGTCTCGTGGCCGGCTACGGCGTCGCCGTCCCCGTCGGCGCGATCGCGATTCTGATCATGGGGCTCAGCGCCCGTACGTCGTTTCGGGTGGGTGCGGCCGCAGCGCTCGCGGTGGCGACGGCCGACGGGCTCTACGCGGTGGTGGCCGTGCTCGGCGGCGCGGGCCTGGCCGGGATCATCGCGCCGGTCGCCGGGCCCCTGCGGGTGGTCGCCGCCGTGGTGCTGCTGGGCCTCGCCGGGCACGGCCTGTGGCGGACGTGGTCCGCGCACCGCTCGCGGCGACCGCCGACGGCACGCGACGGTGGGGGCATGAGCACTCCGGGGCGGGCCTACGCGGCGCTGCTCGGGTTGACCCTGCTGAACCCGATGACGGTGCTCTACTTCACCGCCCTGGTGCTCGGCCGCCGGGACACAGCCGACTCAGGGATGGTCCCGATGAGCCTCTTCGTGGCCGGGGTGTTCCTCGCGTCGGCGAGCTGGCAACTGGTCATCGCCGGCGGTGGCACCGTGGTCGGCCGGGCGCTGACCGGGCCGCGTGGCCGGCTGGTCACCGGCCTGGTCTCCAGCGCGCTCATCGCCGCGTTGGCGGTGGCCGCGCTCCTGCCAGGCTGAACGGCCACGGCGACCATCCGACGCGGCGGCCGACCCGCGGGAGGTCGCGGCCGATCCGGACCAGGTTCACGGGCGGCTCAGCCACCCGGACGGCGCCCGACCGCGCCGGGTCGGCGGTGTCGCCGGGCGTGTTCCTGGCCGGGCACACGGGCCGCCCGGGGGCCCGGACGGGTTCGCTGTGCCGTACGGTCGGGCGATGACCAGTCGACCCGCAGCCGGCGGAGGCCGGTGGGTCGAGGTCGACCCGGCCCGCGTCGGCCGCTGGGTCGAGGGCTTCGCCGACCGGCACGGCCCGCCCGGCACCAGCGCGAGGGATTACGGCCTGCTGCTCGCCGCCCCGGACGGGGCAACCGCCGAGCTGCACGCCCCGCCGGGTGCGCCGGCCGGCGCGGACGTGGCCGGCTTCGTGGCCTCCGCTGTCATGCCCCGCCGGATCGGCCTGCTGCTGGCGCGCAAGGGCGCGGTGGCGCTCGGGGTGGCCGAGGGCGGCGACCTCGTCGTCTCCAAGGTGGACACCCGCTACGTGCAGGGGCGCACCGCTGCGGGCGGATGGTCGCAGCACCGGTTCGCCCGCCGGCGTGACAACCAGGCAAAGGCGGCGCTGGGCGACGCGGCGGATCTGGCCGTACGGCTGCTGTTGCCGGAGGTGGCGACGCTCGCCGCGTTGGTGTGCGGCGGTGACCGGCGGGCGGTGGACGGGGTGTTGACCGACCGGCGGTTGGCCCCGCTCGTGCCGTTGCGGGCGGAGCGGCTGCTCGACGTGCCGGAGCCCCGGCACGCGGTGCTGGTCGCGGCGGTGGGTGCGGCCCGGGCGGTACGGATCCTGGTGCGCGACCCCGACTGACCTCGGCCCGCACCGGCGGCGTCGCAGGCCTGCACGGGCCGGCTCGGAGGCCCCCGCACCGGCGGCGTCGGCGGCCCGCACCGGCGGCGGCGGAGGGGCGACGGTCGCCACCTGGAACGGGGTTCGCGGCGTGCTGTCCTGCCGGCCGCTGGAGGATGGGCGCGTGGAGTTTCTCGTTGACATGGTGACGACGGTGCCGCAGGGGACGTCGGAGGACGGCGTCGCCGACATGCGTGCGCGAGA
The DNA here is from genome assembly GCF_044456785.1 of Micromonospora sp. NPDC050795. Lineage (NCBI taxonomy): Bacteria > Bacillati > Actinomycetota > Actinomycetes > Micromonosporales > Micromonosporaceae > Micromonospora > Micromonospora sp. NPDC050795. Next base: position 32,561 of record NZ_JBITGE010000040.1, read on the forward strand.
GGCCGCGCGTTCGGCCGAGCTGACGGCTCAGGGCAGTCTCCTGCGGTTGTGGCGACCGCCGCTGGCACCGGGGGAGTGGCGTACGTGGGGGCTGTTTCAGGCCGACGACGCCGATGAGCTGGAAGCCGTGCTCGCGTCGATGCCGCTGCGGGCCTGGCGGCGCGAGACCGTGACGCCGTTGACGCCGCACCCGAACGACCCGGGTCAGCCGCCTCGCTGAGCCGGCGAGGGCACGCCGCCTCGACAGGCACGCCACGGGACACGTCCGTCAGCAGGGAGATCATCATGTCCGACGCTCAGATTCTGCGTACCGTCCTCGACCGGTGGAAATCGGCCGTCGACGCCCACGAGCCCGACCGGGTCGCGGCGTGCTTCACCGACGACGCGATCTTCCAGGGGTTGCAGCCGTACACGGTCGGTCCTGCCGGCGTCGCCGCGTACTACACCGGACAGCCGCTCGGCCTGACCGCCGCGTACGACATCCGGGAAATCCGCCGTCTCGCCGACGACGTGGTCCTCGGCTACCTGGAGGTGGAGTTCGGCTTCACCGACCGGCCGGCGCTGACCGTCAACCTCGGAGTGCTCCTGCGGCGGGTCGACGACGACTGGCTCATCGGCCACTACCAGGTCTCGCGGCTCACCTGACCCCGAAGCTTCGGCCCGGAATGACAATCGTGGCAGGCCCACCGGGGGCCTGCCACGATCTCGGAGCGGGTGTCAGAGCTGGTCGGTTCCGAAGGTGTCGCAGGTCTTCGGGTCGCCGCGGTCGTAGCCCTGGGTGAACCAACGCTTGCGCTGCTCGGACGTGCCGTGGGTGAACTGGTCGGGGTTGACCCGCCCGCCGGAGCGCTCCTGGATGCTGTCGTCGCCGATCGCCTCGGCGGCCTGCACCGCCTCGCTGATGTCGGTCTGGGTGATGGACTTGAACAGCGGTTCCTGGCCGGTCTTGTCCTTGCTCTCGGTGGCGTGCTTGGCCCAGGCACCGGCGTAGCAGTCGGCCTGCAACTCGAGCCGCACGGAGGCGGACGTGGGTCCGCTCTGGTCGCCCTGGCCGGCCTTGGCGTTGGTGCCGAGGAGGTTCTGGATGTGGTGTCCGTACTCGTGGGCGAGCACGTACGGCTGGGCGAACTCGCCCTTCGCCCCGAACCGGGACGCCAACTCGTCGTAGAAGCTCAGGTCGATGTAGACCTGCTTGTCGGCGGGGCAGTAGAACGGGCCGACGCCCGAGTCGGCCTGCCCGCAGCCGGTGTTGACGGCGGCCTGGAAGAAGTTGGTGTCGGTCTGCTCGTACTCTCCCTTGCCCAACTCCGGGTACGCCTTCTGCCAGTAGGCCTGGATGCTGTTGACGTAGAGCGCGTTGCGGCAGCGCGCGTCGTCGAGACGCTCGGGGTTGTCGCGGGAGCACAACTGCTCCAGGTCGGTGCCGCCGGCCTGACCGCCCTCGTCGCCGTTTGTCATGGCGTTGAGGCCGAAACCGCCGCCGAGCAGCGCGATGAGCACGGCCACCACGATGCCGATGATGCCGCCCCGACCGCCGCCTCCGGGGATCGGGATGCCGAGGCCGCCTCCGCCTCCGCCGCCTCCGCCACCGCGGCCCACGTCGTTGACCTGCGAGGTGTCGATTTCGGCCCGCTCGTTGAGTTCCATGGTGACCCCGATCGCCGTATGCCGGTGAGTGTCTTTTGTGTGTCGTTTCGTCCATCGAGTGCCGGACGGGGTCCGGACAGGCGTTCCGGTACCCGATGATCTTGGTTGGTAATCCGGGCAGGCGCTCCGGCGGCGCCCGGTACACTTGTCAGGTGCTGCGCTGCGAAGGCTGAACCGCCCCGCGCCGTCGGGCCCTTGAGCCCGCCGGCCGTTTCGCGTGCCCCGAGTCAGCCTTCCGAACCCCGAGAGCGAGCCCCGCAAACATGATCACTGCCACCGGCCTGGAACTGCGTGCCGGTTCCCGGATCCTGCTGTCCGACACCACCCTGCGCGTGCAGCCCGGTGACCGGATCGGCCTGGTCGGTCGCAACGGCGCCGGCAAGACCACCACGCTGAAGGTGCTCGCCGGCGAGGGGCAGCCGTACGGCGGCCAGATCGACCAGCGCAGCGCCATCGGTTACCTGCCGCAGGACCCGCGCACGGGTGACCTGGAGGTCACCGGCCGCGACCGGGTTCTCTCCGCGCGCGGCCTGGACGTGCTGATGGCGCAGATGCAGGAGGTCGAGGCCCGCCTCGCCGAGGACGCCAACGACAAGCTGGTCCGTCGGTACGGCGCGCTGGAGGACCAGTTCGCCGCCCTCGGCGGGTACGCGGCCGAGGCCGAGGCCGCGCGGATCTGCGCCAACCTCGGCCTACCGGACCGGGCGCTCGCGCAGACCATCGGCACCCTCTCCGGTGGTCAGCGGCGCCGCATCGAGCTGGCCCGGATCCTGTTCCGTGACGCGGGCGAGAACGGCGGCGGCATTCTGCTGCTCGACGAGCCCACCAACCACCTCGACGCCGACTCGATCACCTGGCTGCGGGGCTTCCTCGCCAACCACAAGGGCGGCCTGATCGTGATCTCCCACGACGGCGCGCTGCTGGAGTCGGTGGTCAACAAGGTCTGGTTCCTCGACGCCACCCGGTCGGTCATCGACGTCTACAACCTGGGCTGGAAGGCGTACCTGGAGGCGCGCGAGACCGACGAGCGGCGCCGCCGCCGGGAGCGGGCCAACGCGGAGAAGAAGGCCGGCGCGCTGATGGCGCAGGCCGACAAGATGCGGGCCAAGGCCACCAAGACCGTGGCCGCGCAGAACATGGCCCGCCGCGCCGAGAAGCTGATCTCCGGCCTGGAGGAGGTGCGGGTCGCCGACCGGGTGGCCAAGGTGCGGTTCCCCAGTCCCGCGCCGTGCGGCAAGACCCCGCTCACGGCGACCGGCCTCTCCAAGTCGTACGGATCGCTGGAGATCTTCACCGACGTCAACGTGGCGGTGGACCGGGGCTCCCGGGTGGCCATCCTCGGGCTCAACGGCGCCGGTAAGACGACCCTGCTGCGGATGCTCGGCGGGCTGCTCAGCCCGGACACCGGCGAGGTGCACGCGGGGCACGGCCTGCGGCTGGGCTACTACGCCCAGGAGCACGAGACGCTAAACGTGGAGCGGACGGTTCTGGAGAACATGCGCGCCGCCGCGGTCGAGCAGTCCGACACCGACCTGCGCAAGATCCTCGGCGCGTTCCTGTTCTCCGGCGACGACGTGAACAAGCCGGCCGGGGTCCTCTCCGGCGGCGAGAAGACCCGGCTGGCGCTGTCCACCCTGGTCTGTTCCGGTGCCAACGTGCTGTTGCTCGACGAGCCGACGAACAACCTCGACCCGGTCAGCCGGGAGCAGGTCCTCGACGCCATCGCCAACTATCCCGGCGCGATCGTCCTGGTCACCCACGACCCGGGTGCGGTGCTGGCGCTCAAGCCGGACCGGGCCATCCTGCTGCCCGACGGCGACGAGGACGCCTGGAGCGACGACCTGCTCGAACTTGTCGAGCTGGCCTGATCAAGCTCCTGGCCGGCCCTCAACCGAGCAGGTCCACCAGCCGGCCGACGACGCCGGAGCTGACCAGGATCACCACGCCGATGCCGATGAAGATCGTCGGCACCAGCCAGTGGCCGGCGCGTTCGACCAGCCGGACACCCGTGGGTGCCCTCCCAGCCACGCGCCGGCGGCACACCACAGCGCGATCAGCAGCACGAAGATCAGGAGGAACACCGCGCTGTCGGCTGCGCCGAGGGCTCGGAAGACGGGTACGTAGACGGCCACGTTGTCGGCGCCGTTCGCGATCGTCACCCCGGCCACGCCGAGCGCTCCGGTGACGACAGTGGGGGTCTCGTCCTCGTCGGAGTGACGCAGCGCGCGTACGCCCAGCGCGATCGGTAACAGGCCGAGAAGCCCCGTCCACGGGTCCGGCACCACGAGCAGCCCGGCCGCCACCACCGCGCTCGCCAGCGCGAGCGCACCGATACCGACGTATTGGCCGGCGACAATCTGCCACGGGCGGGGTCGACCGGTGGTGCGGGCCGCGACGAAGAACAGGGTCAGGATGACGATGTCGTCGATGTCGGTCGCGGCGAAGACCACTGCCGCTCCGGCCGCCGTGCTGAGCAGGTCGATCACGACGGCAGGTTACGGCTTGCCGGCAGCAGCCAGCGTCGGCGGGTGGTACGCCCGGACGCCGCGGCGGGCCGCATCGCCAGGATCACTCTATCGGGAAGCTGACATTGCATAGCGTGTCGGTTGGCGAAGAGTTGATATGTGGCGCATGATCGTTCGAGGCGGTCTAATAGGTGGGACCGTATCCGAACCGCACAGTCTGGGACGTGAGGACACAGCATGGCAGCCACTGGCACAGCCACCAGCACTGAGAAGGGTCGCCGGATCGTCGGAGCCGAGCGTCAGACGCTCGCCAAGGACCTGGTAAAGCGGTACACCTCGGGGGAGAGCATCCGCGCGTTGGCGGCCTCGACCGGCCGTTCCTACGGGTTCATCCATCGAGTGCTCACCGAGTCCGGCGTGCAGCTGCGTCAGCGCGGTGGCGCCCGACGCCGCAAGAAGGCGTGACCCGCCCCTCAGCGTCGTCCACCAGCGCCGCGCCCCGGGGAGTCCGGTGACCGCCGAGGCAACCGGGGTTCGGCTGACTTGCGACGGGCCGGTCGCCACGGTGACGTTGTGCCGGCCCGACGTGCTCAATGCCCAGACGCCCGCCATGTGGCGAGCGATGAGCGACTTTTCCCGCGACCTGCCCGGCGACGTGCGGGTGGTGGTGGTCCGCGGTGAGGGTCGCGCGTTCTCGGCCGGCCTCGATCTCGCGGTGGCGGGCGCCTCCGGTCCGGGGTCGTTCGCCGAGCTGGCCACGCTGCCCGAGCAGGAGTGCGCCGAGCGCATCGCGGAGTTCCAGGCCGGTTTCACCTGGCTGCACCGGCCGGATGTCGTCTCTGTCGCGGCCGTGCAGGGCCATGCGATCGGTGCTGGCTTTCAGCTCGCGCTCGCCTGTGACCTGCGAGTGCTGTCCGCGGACGCGAAGTTGTCGATGGCGGAGGTGACCCTCGGCCTGGTGCCGGATCTGGCCGGGACGAAACGCCTCGTCGAGCTGGTCGGCTATTCGCGGGCGTTGGAGATCTGTGCGACAGGCCGCCGGTTGGACGCCGCCGAGGCGGACCGGGTCGGGCTGGCCACCCTGGTCGTACCCCCGGCCGAGTTGGACGGCGCGGTACGGGATCTGACCGCCGGCCTGCTCTCCGGGGCCCGCGACGCGGTGGTCGAGATCAAGGCGCTGCTCGCCAGGGCCGCCGGGCGGTCGCACGCCGACCAGCAGCGCGCCGAGCGGGAGGCGCAGACCCGTCGGCTGCGTGACCTCGCCGGCACTGGAGAATAGGTAAGGACCGCACGGGAAGATCCGGGTTACGACCGAGGTTGTCACACTCGTCGGGAGAATTGACCTGACGGTGCGGTCCGCCCGGCAACCCGGAGGTGAACGATGTCCAACCCGATGTCCGGCGGTGGCATGGCCGGGTGGAGCATGCTCCGGTCGATGCGTAACCGCGACGAGGTCTCCACCCACCGGCTCAAGCGTGGGGTGGCCCGCCGCATCGTCGCTTTCGCCCACCCCTACCGGCGCGACATCGTCGTCTTCCTGGCCACCGTCGTGCTGGCCGCCATCATCGGCGTGGCCACTCCGGTGCTCGCCGGCGACGTGATCAACGCGATCAACCAGGGCGGCACCGAGGCCGGGCGGCTCGTGGTGCGGCTGGCCCTGTTCATCGCCGCGCTCGCGGTCGCCGACGCGCTGCTGTCGCTGGTCCAGCGGTGGTATTCCGCCCGCATCGGCGAGGGCATCATCTTCAACCTGCGCACCCGGGTCTACGACCACGTGCAGCGGATGCCGTTGCAGTTCTTCACCCGCACCCAGACCGGCGCCCTGGTCAGCAGGCTCAACAACGACGTGCTCGGTGCCCAGCGGGCGTTCACCTCCACCCTGTCCGGTGTGGTCAGCAACGTCATCCAGTTGGTCCTCACCGCAGCGGTGATGTTCACCCTCTCCTGGCAGATCACCGCGCTGTCACTGGTACTGCTACCGATCTTCATCATTCCGGCCCGTCGGGTCGGCAAGCGACTGGCCGAGATCACCCGCGAGGCGTACAACCTCGACGCCAAGATGAACGCGACGATGACCGAGCGGTTCGGGGTGGCCGGCGCGCTGCTGGTGAAGCTCTTCGGCCAGCCCGAGATCGAGGCCCGCCGGTTCGGCGACCGGGCCGAGCGGGTCCGTGACATCGGCATCCAGTCCGCCATGTATTCCCGCACCTTCTTCGTGGCGATGCTGCTGGTCGCCTCGCTGGCGCAAGCGCTGACCTACGGTCTCGGCGGCTGGCTCGCGGTGACCGGCGGTGTCAGCGCCGGCACCGTGGTGACGCTCGCTCTGCTGCTCACCCGCCTGTACGGGCCGCTCACCGCACTCTCCAACGTCCGGGTGGACGTGATGAGCGCGCTGGTCTCCTTCGACCGGGTCTTCGAGGTGCTCGACCTCAAGCCGGGCATCGTGGAGAAGCCCGACGCGGTGCCGGTGCCCCTGGGCGCCGGCCGGGTCGACTTCCGCGACGTGCGTTTCCGCTACCCGAGCGCCGCCGAGGTCTCCCTCGCTTCCCTGGAGGAGGTCGCCACCCTCGACCGGACCGTCAACGAACCGGTGCTCAAGGGGGTCTCGTTCAGCGTCGAGCCGGGGCAGATGGTCGCGCTGGTCGGCCCGTCCGGGGCGGGCAAGTCGACACTGTCGATGCTCATCTCCCGGATCTACGACGTCAGCGACGGGCAGGTGCTCGTCGGCGGCGTGGACGTGCGTGACGCGACGCTCGCCTCCCTGCGCGACGAGATCGGTGTGGTCACTCAGGATTCGCACCTGTTCCACGAGACGATCGCCGAGAATCTGCGCTACGCCAAGCCGGACGCCACCGACGACGAGATCTGGGCCGCCCTGGCCGGGGCGCAGGTGGCCGATCTGGTTCGGGCGCTGCCCGACGGTCTGGACACCACGGTGGGGGAGCGCGGCTACCGGTTCTCCGGCGGCGAGAAGCAGCGCATCGCGATAGCGCGGCTGCTGCTCAAGGCACCGTCGATCGTGATCCTCGACGAGGCGACCGCTCACCTTGACTCGGAGAGCGAGGCGGCGGTGCAGCGGGCGCTGTCGGTGGCGCTGGCCGGGCGGACCGCGCTGGTGATCGCGCACCGGCTCTCCACAGTGCGAGACGCCGACCAGATCCTCGTCCTGGACGGCGGACGGGTCGTCGAGCGGGGACGGCACGACGAGTTGGTGGCCGTCGGTGGGCTCTACGCCGAGCTGTACCGCACCCAGTTCGCGGTCGCCGACTCGCCCACCCCGTTCGTCGACGCGACCGGTGCCGAGCCGGTGGTCATGCCGCTGGGCACCTACCGCGCCGACGAGGTGCTGCCACCGGCCGCCGCCAACTGACGTCGTCGATCACAGGGCTGGTAGCTCGGTCGCTGCCCGCAACTCGGCGAACGCCAGGCCCAGGGTGACCGGGGTGAAGTGCGCGTTCAGGCCGCTGGGGTTGGGTAGCACCCACAGCCGCGCGTGGGCCAGCGTCTCCGGTTGCGGCCCGAAGGCGGCCTTGGGCCGCTGAAAACCGATCCGGTACGCGGTCACCCCCACCACTGCCACCCAGCGCGGCCGGTACCGGGCCACCTTGTCGGTCAGGATCGCCGCGCCGTCGAGGAGTTCCTCGGTGCTCAGCTCGTCCGCGCGGGCACTGGCCCGGGCGGCCATGTTGGTGATGCCGAGCCCGAGCGCCGGCAGCTCGTCCTGTTCGCTGGGGTGCAGCAGCCGGGGGGTGAACCCGCCCCGGTGCAGCGCCGGCCAGAACCGGTTGCCGGGGCGGGCGAAGTGCCAGCCCGTCGCCGCCGACCACAGGCCCGGGTTGATGCCGACGAAGAGCACCTCCAGGCCGGGAGCGAGGACGTCGGGAATCGTCCGGTCCGCGGCTGCCGCGAGGTCCGCGCGGGTTGGCCGGGTCGGGACGGAACGCCTCGCCTCGATCGACTCGGGTTCCTGGACGTCGGCGTGTCCTGGTCGCGTCGACAGCCCGACTTCCGTGATGTCGAGTCGATCGACGCCCGGATGGTCGTGTGGGGCCGGCTCTGGCGGCGTCACCGTGCCTGCGGGTCGGGCCCGCTCGGCTGTCACAGCCCGCGCAGCGCGCCGCCGTCGACCGGCAGGGTGATTCCGGTGAGGTAGCTCGCGGCGGGGGAGAGCACGAACGCGGCCACCCGGCCGAACTCGGCGGGGTCGCCGACGCGGCGCAGCGGGATGCCGGCCTCCGCCTCGGCGCGGGCCCGCTCCGGGTCGCCGGTCGCTCCGAACAGTTCCCGGTTGCGGTCGGTCATGATCCGGCCGGGCAACAGCCCGACCACCCGGACCCCACGCGGACCGTAGTCGTCGGCGATGTCCTTGGCGGCCCCGACCAGACCGGGCCGCAGACCGTTGGAGATGCCGAGGCCGGGCACCGGGCCACGCGCCGAGGTGGAGAGCACCAACCCGATCGCGCCGCCCTCGGGCAGGGCGTTGGCGACAGTGCGTACGGCGCGGATGGTGCCCAGGAAGACGGTCTCGAAGGAGAGCCGCCACTGCTCGTCGGTGACCGCTGCGGCGTTGCCCGGCGGTGGTCCACCGACCGAGATCAGCGCGCCGTCGAGCCGGCCGAAGTGTTCCTGGGCGGCGGCGACGAGCTGCCCCGGGGTCTCCGGGTGGGTCAGGTCCGCGGTCAGCCCGATGGCGTGCTCCGGGCCGCCCAGCTGCTGCGCGGCGGCGGCCACCGCGTCCGGGTCGCGGGCCGAGAGCACCACCCGCGCGCCGTCGGCGACCAGGCTCTGTGCGGTCGCGTAACCCAGACCGCGGGAGGCGCCGGTGAGGACGTACACGCGGTCGGTCAGTCCGAGATCCATAACTCCGATCCTGCCGTATCCGTCACACCGTCGCCAGCACGGGTGGACAGCCGTGGGGCGGGGCGCAGCAGGCGTACCCGGCCGGCGATCTGCAGCGCGACGGCGCCGCCGGCGCGGCCCACCGCTGGCGCCCGGCGCGGGCGCGGTGCTCGAAGCCCGTCGTAGCGCAGGCGCGCCTCCCGGACGGCCAACTCCTCGGCGGCGGCCGGGGGGAGCGCCTGCTGGGCGCGCAGCGCCCGGGCCAGGTCCCAACCGTCGCGCAGCGATCCGGTGGTGGGTCGCCGGGCGGCCCACTCGGCGAAGGTGGCCGACCAGCGGGCGCCGAGACCTCCGGCGAGCAGTGGCCAGTGCCGGGCCACCTCGCCGGCCCGTTTGCGCAGCAGGGCCGCGCGGGTGGCGGCCAGCGGGCCCGGCGCGAACCCCGCCGGTGGCTCACCCCCGGCGACCAGCGCCGCGACAAGTTCGGCCTGCCGTTCGGCCAGCCCGACGCGGGGCGTCGGCGCGCTGCCGCCCTCTGGTGTGCCCGTCATGTCACGGCCGGAAAGCCCGCGGCGGCGGCCAGGGCGTCCAGTTCGGCGCGGAGTTCGACGGCCGGCGGATAGTGGCCGTCGCGCTCCAGCAGCAGGGCCGGCGGTCGCCGTCGGGCGCAGAGCGCGCCGAGAAGCTCCAGCACCGCTGTCGGCACCGGGTCAGTGTGGGTGTCGTGGTAGAAACCGCCGTGTTCCGCGCCGCCGGCCACGTGGGCGTACGCGACCCGTTCCAACGGCAGGCGGTCCAGCAACACCAGCGGGTCGGCACCCCGGTTGCGGGCGTTGGCGTGCACATTGGCCACGTCCAGCAGCAGCAGTGCTCCGGTGCGGTCGAGGATCTCGGTGAGGAAGTCCGCCTCGGTCAGCTCGTCGTCGGGCCAGTCGACAAGCGCGGCGATCGGTTCCAGCGCGATCGGCACCGGAAGCTCGGCCTGCGCCCGGGCCACGTTCGCGCAGACCACGTCGACGGCTTCCCGGCTGCGTGGCAGCGGCAGCAGGTGACCGGCCTCCAGGCCGCCGGCCCGGACGAACGCGATGTGCTCGCTGACCAGCGGGGCGTCCAGGCGTTGCGCCACCGCGGCCAGGTGCGCGACCCGGGCCGGGTCGACCGGCTCGGCGCCGCCGAGAGAGAGCCGCACCCCATGGGGTACGACGGTCACCGCGCGGTCCCGCAGCTGGGTCAGGCCGGGCGGGAGCGGCCCGGAGGCGGGCACCCCCTCGGCCACCACCTCCACGAAGCGCAGGCCGGGCAGCTCGGCCACGAAACCGGCGATCTCCGGCCGCCAGCCGATGCCGATGCCGGACGGGCCGGTCATCCGCCGCACCCCCCGCCGCCGCACCCGCCTCCGCCGCCGCCGCAGGAACTGCCGCCGTCCGAGCCGGAGCTGTCACCACCGCCCGAGGATCCGTCGGACCCTCCGGACCAGCCGCTACCGGCGGCGGCCTGGCGCTGGATCTCGGCCTGCTCGGCGAAGCCCGGGTCGAGCGCCCAGAGCGAGGCGGTGCCGTACAGGGCCACGCCCATCGCCGCGCCGGCCGCTCCGTAGGTGGCGTAGGCCGGCGCGGAGGCGGGGGCGAGGTGGGTGTGCTGGCGGCGGACGGAGCGCAGGGCGGCCCGACCGGCCCGGGTGAGCCCCGGGACCCGACGCAGCACCAGCGTGACGATCAGGAGAGCGACCAGGGTCAGCAGCAGGTAGCCGACCGGGCGGCCGCTGAACAGGCCGGAGACCAACCGGAGCACACCGAGACCCAGCAGGGCGATCAGGAGCGTGGCCCAGAAGCGGGCCCGCGCGCGTTGCGCGTCGTTGGTCAGCAACCCGCGCTCCTCCAGGCCGTTGCGGATCTGGTGCAGCGCGACGCGTACGCGCTCGTCCTGGGGCAGATCCCGGACCCGCGAGTGCTGGTGGGCGGCCCAGTGGATGGCCTGGTCCAGTGGGGTGAGCCCGGTCGGGGCGGCACCGACGGTGGTCAGTCGGCGGTCCGGTCGTACGCCGACCGCGCCGCTGCCGCGCAGCCCGCCGAGCGCCGCGTGCACCGCGAGTTGGGGGCCACCGTTGAGGTACGCGACCTGCTGTGGTCCGAGGGGATCGGCGGTCATGGCACCGCTCGACCCGACCGCCAGACGGAAGCGCTGGTACGCCACGATCGCCACCAGCAGGATGGCCGCGGCGATGTAGTAGCGGAGGAAGGTCGGGCCGGAGATGCCCCAGGTGTCGCCGGACGCGGCGTGGACGGTCATCGACTGCTCCTGTCACCGGAGGGATCGGCGGCCCCATTGTGGAGCAGCCCCGCCACGGTCGACAGACCGGTGTGCGCGCGGTCAGTGCCGGCGGACCGCCTCCTCGACGAGGTCGAGCACCGGGCCGAGGTCACCGGCCGGTCGGCCCATGGCCAGGTGCAGCACCAGGCCGTCGTAGGCCAGCTCCAGGAACTGGGCCAGCACGTCGATCGGGACGTCCTCGCGCAGCACCCCGGCGTCGCGCTGGCGGGCCAGCCGGTCCCGGGTCGCCTCGGCGATCGCGGCGGACCGCTCCGCCCAGCGCTTGGCGAACGCCGGGTCGGTGCGCAGCCGACGGGAGACCTCCAGTTGGCTGCCCAGCCAGCCGGTGGTGTCCGGCGAGACGGCGTGAGCGAGGAGGTCACGCATCACCTGGACCAGACCGTTGCGGGCCACCGTCTCGACCATGACCGCGGCGTCGTCCTCGGCGACGGCAAGGAAGAGCGAGTCCTTGTCGCGGAAGTGGTGGAAGATCGCGCCACGGGACAGGCCGGTGGCCTCCTCGAGGCGGCGTACGGTCGCCCCCTCGTAGCCGAGCCGGGCGAAACACGCCCGGGCCGCGGCGAGGATCTCCTGCCGACGAGCGTCGAGCTGGTCCTGGCTTACTCTGGGCACACGTCGATCGTTGCAGGTCAACCCGGGGTACGCAAACCGTACGTACGGCTTGGGATGTTGCCGACTACCATCGCCCGGTGACCCAGTCCCACACCGTGCCCAGCTCCCCGCTGACGGTGGCCACCATCCAGGCCACCCCCACACCGGGCGACGTCGCCGGCAACACGGTCATCGCCGCCGACCTGGTCCGGCAGGCCGGTAGGCGGGGCGCCCGGGTGGCCGTCCTGCCGGAGCTGTTCCTCTGCGCGTACCACCCGCCGGTTCTCGCCGCCGACCCGGCCGGCACGGACGTCGCGGCCGACCCGGCCGGGATGGTCGCGGATCCCCGGCTCGACCCGCTGCGCGTCGCGGCGCGCGAGGCCGGCGTCACCGCGGTGGTCGGTGCGGCCGTCCGGCACCCCGACGGCCGGCGGACCATCGCGGCGCTGGTGGTCGACCGGACCGGCGAGGTGCGGGTCGGGTACGACAAGCAGCAGTTGTGGGGCGACGAGCGGGAGCTGTTCAGCCCCGGCGAGCGGGGTGCCACGCTGCTCGTCGACGACTGGCGGCTCGGGCTGGGCATCTGCTACGACGGCTGTTTCCCCGAGCACGGCCGGGCCGCCGCCCTCGACGGCGCCCACGCCTACCTGTGCCCCAGCGGCTACCTGGCCGGTTCCGAGCACCGCCGGGATCTCTACTACGCCGCGCGTGCCCTGGACAACACGATGTTCGTGGTCTTCGCCAACGCGGTCGGCGGGGTCGAGCCGTGGCAGTTCAACGGTGGCGCGGCCATCTACGACCCCGAGGGGCGGGTGCTGGCCCGTGGCCCCGACGACGGCGCGGCGGTGCTCGTGGCGACGCTGGATCCCGCGGCGCTCGCGGCCACCCGGACGGCCCACTCGATGCTTCTCGATCGGCTGCCGGACCAGGGTGGCGCGCGGCTGTCGATGCCTGGCTGAGCCTGCCGTCAGCTCGATACCCGCCGCATCTGTTAACGGACACGTCGGTCCCGTAGGGTGCCCGAGTGCCACTGCTCCTGCTGGACCTGGACAACACCCTGCTGGATCGGGCCGGGCCGTTCCGCCGCTGGGGTGAGCGCTTCCTGGACAGCATCGGCGCGCCCCACACCGACATCGACTGGCTGATCTCGATCGACGCCGACGGGCTGACCGACCGCTGGGACCTCGCCGACGCCATCCGGGACCGCTACGAGCTGCGGATTCCCTCGATCGACCTGGTCGAGGAGCTGCACGACGGGGTGGTGGCGCAGACCCGGCTCGACCCGCTGACCGCCTGCGCGCTCCGGATCGCCGACGACGCCGGCTGGGTGCCGGTGGTGGTCTGCAACGGCACCGTACGCGTCGAGGACGCCAAGATTCGCCGGACCGGGCTGGACCAGTACGTCGCGGACTGGGTGATCTCCGAAGAGGCCGGCGTCAGCAAGCCCAACCCGAGAATCTTCGCGCTCGCCGCCCAGCGGGTCCGGATGCCGCTGCGGGGGGCGTGGGTGATCGGTGACAGCCCCGAGGCGGACATCGGCGGGGCCGCCGCCGTCGGGCTGCCCAGCGTCTGGCTGCACCGGGGGCGCACCTGGTCGGACGTCCGGTTCGCGCCGAGCCGCACGGTGGACGGGTTGATCGCCGCGGTCGCCACCGTCCTGGCCCGCTGACGGCTTTCCGCGCGGTCGTTCGGGTGGCGGCTCGGTAATTCGGTTGACCGACCGACATGGTCGTACGAGCATTGTCCGCGCATGGTGCATCCCGGGCGTGTGCCCGGTCGAGGAGAGGAGGCGGGTCATGGCCGTCTTTGCAGGTCGCGTCCAGCTGCCTATCTCAGCCTCGACCAAGGGAACCTCACCACAGTGCGCGATCATGACCTTCCGGCGCTTGAGCGCCGGAGCCGCGGCAAGAGCCGCTTCGACGACGACGAACCGCAGTTTCTGAAGCGCGGGCGGCCCACCGAGCCGCTCGCAGACCCGGACAGCGAACCTGACCCCGACACCGGCGAGCGCTGGTCGTCCTGGGACGACGCCGTGCACGGGCCACAGCCGCACCCCGCCTGGCTGGTCACCGAGTTGGCCGCCAAGGACACCGAGCTGGGTGTGTTGAAGACCGGCAAGGAGGCGGACGTCCACCTGGTCCGTCGGGCCGTGCCGGACACCGACCGGTCCTGTCTGCTCGCGGTGAAACGCTACCGCGATCCCGAGCACCGCTTGTTCCACCGCGATGCCGGCTACCTGGAGGGCCGTCGGGTGCGCCGGTCCCGGGAGAACCGGGCGATGGCCAGCCGGACGACGTTCGGCCGGCAGATGATCGCCGGGCAGTGGGCGGCAGCCGAGTTCGCCGCGCTGAGCCGGCTCTGGGAGATCGGCGCCGGGCACGACCGGATCGCCGTGCCGTACCCGGTGCAGTTGCGGGGCACCGAGCTGATGCTGGAGTTCGTCGGTGACGCCGAGTCGGGGGAGGCGGCACCCCGACTGGCCCAGTTGCGACCCGGCCCGACCGAGCTGCGTGACCTGTGGGCCCAACTGGTGGAGGCGCTGCGGGTGCTGGCGCGGGCCGGCTACGCGCATGGCGACCTGTCGCCGTACAACCTGCTCGTGCACCAGGGGCGACTGGTCGTGATCGACCTGCCGCAGGTGGTCGATGTGGTGGCGAACCCACAGGGGCCGGAGTTCCTGGCCCGCGATGTGCGGGTGGTCGGCGCCTGGTTCGCGGCCCGGGGTCTCCCCGCCGAGCTGGTGGACCCGGGCATGTTGACCGGAGAGCTGCTGCACGAGGCGGGCCTGCGCTGATCGGAGCGGGTCGGGCGGCCGCACCGCCCGACCCGCCACGTCGGCTATTGCAGGTAGCGCTCCACCTCGGGCTTGGGGCGTTCGCCCTGGGCGTCCGGGTCGCCGTGGGTCTCCCGGGCGGCCCGTCGGCGGCGTAGCAGGTCCCAGCACTGGTCGAGGGACTCCTCCAGGGCGCGCAGCCGCTCGCTGGCCTCGCCCTCGGTGCCCGACTCGTGGGCCTGGGCGTCGGCACGCAGCTTGTGTTCCTCGTCGACCAGCTCGGAGATCCGGTTCAGGATGGTCTTGTCGTCCATGCCACAGAGCCTGGCACAGGGTGCCGGGCATCGCCCGGATTCGGGGGTACCGGTGCGTCCCGGATCACCGACCCGCATCGGTCGGCCCTCCCTCGCCCTGGCGGAGAGGTGGCGGCCCGGCCGGCGGGATGCGGCCAGCTTCCGCCCGTCGTGGTGGCGGGTCGGCCACCCGGCGGGTGCCGTTCCTGAATATCCATTCTGGATTTGCTCGACGTAGAACATCGATGGTTGTGCGTGCGCTTAGATGGAAATTGCGCTGTACGCAAGTCTGGAGGTGCCCCTCGTTTGGTGAGATGCTTCCGGCGGCCCATAAGGTGAAAGTTTCATCAACCTGACCGACCGAAATGGACCGTCAGGACGACGAGGAGACGTGGTTCGATGTCGCAGGTGTCCGAGGCGCGCCCTGTCACCGTCAGCGCCGAGCCCCGGACGATCCCGTTACGGCGCGTTCTCCCGGCACTGGCCCGCGATCCGCTGGGCGCACTCGTCGACTTCGCGCAGGACGCCGGCGGTGACGTCGTCCGGCTCAACCTCGGCTCGTTCCGCCCCTATCTGGTCAGCCACCCTGAGCACCTGCAACGCATTCTGCGGGACAACGTTGCCAACTACACCCGGGACGGCGACGGGTTGCTCTGGCGACCCGTACGTCGAATCGTCGGCGACGCCATCCTGGTCGCCGAGGGTGAGATCTGGGAATCCAGCCGAGGCGCGCTGCAACCGTTGTTCACCGCCAAGCGGGCCGAGATGCTCGTCGACAGGATGGCTGAGGCGATCAACGAGGCGGTCGACGAGTGGCTCGAACCGGCCCGCGCCGGCCGCCCGATCGACGGCGGAGCCGAGCTGACCCGGATCGTCCTGCGTACCACCATGCGGGTGCTCTTCGCCGACCGGATCTCGGTCCCCGACGCGCTGCGGATCAGCGCCGCGCTGAACACCCTCACCACCGCGATGCTCCCCCGACTCCTGATGCCCGCTGTGCCGTACGCGGTGCCGATGCCCCGTGACCGGCGCTTCCGCGAGGCGGTGCGCACCATCGACGAGGTGGTGCTGCCGATCATCCGGGAGGCCCGGGCCCATCCCACCGACGGCGACGACATCATCTCGACGCTCTGCCGGCCGCGCGCCGACGGCAGCGAACCCGACGAATACGCGATCCGCGGCGACGTGGTCGCGATGTTCTCCACCGCCACCGAGACCACGATCGCCCTGCTCTCCTGGCTCTGGCCAGTGCTCGGGTCCCGGCCCGACGTGGCCGAGCGGATGACCGACGAGATCGAGCGGGTGGTCGGCGCCGACCGGGTCGGCCGCGAGCACCTGCCCCACCTGCGCTACGGCCGGATGGTGCTCGACGAGATGCTGCGGCTCTACCCGGCCGGCTGGATGATCCCGCGCACCGCGGTCGGCGACGACGTGCTGGGCGGAGTGCGGGTCAAGGCCGGCGGCACCGTGCTGGTCAGCCCGTATGTGACCCAGCGGATGTCGACCTTCTGGACCGACCCGACACTCTTCGACCCGGAGCGGTTCGCGCCGGAACTGCCCCGGCGGCGTTACCGCTACTCCTACTTCCCCTTCGGCGGGGGCCCGCACCAGTGCCTCGGGCAGTACCTGTTTCTGTTGGAGGCCCAGCTCATCGTCAGCACTGTGCTGAGCCGCTACCGTTTTCGACTGCGCGAACCGGTGGACCTCACCCCCCGGATGGGCGCCTCGCTGCAACCCAAGCAACGGGCCGAGCTCATCCTCACCCCGGGCGAGCGCCCGGCCGCGTCGTGACGGAGGCCCCGCGACCGGCGCGGGCCGGTCAGGACGCGGTCGCCGAGCAGGGTCGGGTGTGCGCACTCGCCGTGCGGGGCGTACGCGACCTCCAGACCGTCACCGCCGCCCATCCCGAGCTGTTCGACGCCGCGCCGTTCGACCCGGCACTGCTGAGTTCGGTTGCCACCGCGGTTGCCTTCGTCGCGCCCTGGCACACCGTCGCCGAACTGCGGATCACCACCCGTACCGTCCTCTGGGTCTTCGCGGCCGACTGGCAGGTCGACTACCTCGCCCGGTCCGTGGACGACGTCCGTGAGGTGGTGAACGCCTGCCTGGCGGTCGTCGACGGCGGGCCGCCACCACCCGGGCGGCACCTGGCCCGGCTGCTGGCCGACCTGCGTGACGAGTTGGCGACCGTGCCGGCGTTCGCCCGGCTGCGCCCGATCTGGCGCGACGAGCTGGCCCGGATGCTCGCCGCCATGGCCCGTGAGTGGGACTGGAAGAACCTGCCGACCGACCCGACCACCGGGCGACGCCTGCCGGACCTGGACCGCTACCTGGCGAACGCCGACAACTCCGGCAGCTCCTTCGTCAACGTCACCCACTGGATCTCGACCGGAGACGACCGGACACTCGCCCAGTTGGCCGATCTGCTGGACGCCGGACGCGGCGTGCAGCGGGTGCTGCGGCTGGTCAACGACCTCGCCACGCAGGGACGCGACGCAGAGTGGGGTGACCTGAACGCCCTGTCGCTCGTCGACGACCCGGCACAGGTGCACGACCGGCTGGCCGAGCTGACCGCCCGGTCCCGGGGGGACCTGGCCGCCCTCGCCGAGCGGTGCCCCCGCCAGGCGGACTACCTCAACCGGCAGATCTCCTTCACCGGCGGCTTCTACCAACTGTCGGACTTCTGGGGGGTGCGCGATGAGTGACTGTGGCACCCGTCTCCTCGCCGACGCGACGACGACCGCCGGGCCGGTCGCCGACGCCGCCCGCGAGCTGGTCGCCGGCCTTGGCCTGCGGCCGTGGGGGCAGGTCGGCGCGTCCGTCTACGAGACGGGGCGGCTGGTCGCCGTCGCCCCCTGGCTGACCGGGCACCACCAGCGGATCGCGTTCCTGGTGCGCAGCCAGCGCCCGGACGGGGCGTGGGGTCCACCCGAGGGGTACGCCCTGGTGCCGACGCTGAGCGCCACCGACGCGCTGCTCGCCGTGTTGTCCGACGGCAGGGCCGGGACGGAGCTGCTCGCTCCGGTGGCCCATGGGCTCGGCGCGCTCGTCGACACGCTGCTCCGTACGGACGCCCGGACCCTGCCGGACACCCCCGCGCTGGACCTCATCGTTCCGGCGCTGATCGACACGATCAATGGCCGGCTCGCCGGGCTGGGACGAGCCACCGCCGACCGGCTGGCCCGCGCGCCACTGCCGCTGCCGGCCGGGCTGAATCGGGACCGGCTGCGCGCGGTGCGGTCCGCGGTGGCCGCCGGAGCGACGCTGCCGCCGAAGTTGGCCCACTTCTACGAGATCCTGGACGCGGCACCCTCCGACGCCGGCCCCACCCTCACCGCGGTCGGCGCTTCACCCGCCGCGACCGCGGCCTGGCTGAGCGTGGTCGGCCCGGCCGCCGGCCCCGCCGCGTACGCCTTCCTGCGGGCGTTGGTTGACGACGGCGGCGGTCCGGTGCCCTGCCCGGCGCCGATCACCGTCTTCGAGCGGGCCTGGGTGCTGAGTGGCCTGAGCCGGGCCGGGCTCACGATCGACCCGCCGGCTGCCGTCCTGGAGAGCCTCACCGCTGCCACCACCGGCCAGGGCATCGCCACCGGCGACGGCCTGCCGACCGACGCGGACACCACAGCGGTGTCACTCGACGCGTTGGCCCGGCTCGGCCGTCCGGCGGACCCGGCCAGCCTGTGGGCGTACGAGACGGCGGACGGCTTCTGCACCTGGCCGGGGGAGGACGGCTTCTCGGTCACCACGAACGCCCACGTGCTGAACGCCTTCGGTCAGCACGTGAGCCGACACCCGGACGCCGACGGTCGCTACCACCGGGCGGTCGACCGGCTGAGCCTGGTGTTGACCGGGCGTCAGCGCGCGGACGGTGACTGGCAGGACCGGTGGCACGCCTCGCCGTTCTACGCCACCGCCTGCTGCGCGATGGCGCTCGCCGAGTTCGGGCGGGGCGCGGCCGCCGCCGAGGCGGTGGATCGGGCGGCCGGCTGGGTGTTGAACGGCCAGCGCGCGGACGGTTCGTGGGGGCGGTGGGGCGGCACCGCCGAGGAGACCGCGTACGCCCTCCAGGTGCTGTTGACGGTGCCGACGACGGTGCCACGGGTCGACGACGCGGTGGCGCGCGGGCACGCCTACCTGCACGAATCCGCCGTCCGGCCCCACCCTCCACTGTGGTACGGCAAGGAGCTGTACTGTCCGACAGTCATCGTTCGCGCCACGGTGCTCGCCGCCTGCCGGCTGGCCGGCATCCGTGCCTCCGGCGTGGACCGATCGGTGGTGGATTGCGGTTACCAGGTAACAAAAACAGCGACTTGAGGGGTTGTGTGGACACTGCTAGCGTACGCAGAGCCTCAGCCCCGGATGCCCCGCTGTGGTGGGACGTCGCCCCCTCTGATCATTCGTTGATGAGCTGAGTCAACGCCCGGCCTGGGACGGTTCAATGCGTTCTCGCGGTACGAGTATCCGCACCAAGGTTGTCGCCCTGCTGCTCTCCCTGGTCGCGCTCTGGATGTTCGCGGCCTGGGTCACCCTGCGTGATGGCTTCAACCTGCTCGGTGTTCAGGTCATCAACACCAAGGTGTACGAGCCGAGCGAACCGTTGCTGCAGGAGCTCCAGGTGGAGCGGCGGTTGACCCAGGCGTACCTGAGCAACCCCGAGGCCGCGCAGCGGACGGCGCTCGAAGCCGAGCAGCGCAAGACCACCGAGTTGGCTGCCGCCTTCGCCGACTCGGTGCGCGGCTGGCAGGTCGACATCGCCGGCAGCTCCGTGCTGGGCAACCAGCTCCGCACGACGATCGCCCAGGTCGACACGTTGAAGCGGACCCGAGCCGAGGTGCTGGACCGCAAGATCGACCGAGTCGCCGCCGCCGAGGCGTACACCGACGCGATCGAGTCGATCTTCCAGGTCTACGACGTGACAGGCAGTCTGGACGACAAGCAGATCGCCGGCGAGGCGGCGGCCCTCATCCAGCTCAACCGGATGAAGGAGCTGGTCTCGCAGGAGGACGCGCTGCTCAGTGGCCTCTTCGGCAACGGCCGGATGAGCGGCGCGGAGTATGCCCGCTACGTCGCGCTGGTCGGCTCGGAGCGGTTCGTCGGTGAAGAGGCCCGGGTCCGGCTCGCCGACGCCGACCAGCGCAGTTACCAGCAGCTCGTCGAGGGTGAGGCGTTCACCCGACTGCGCGCCGTGCAGGACAGCATCATCCGTGAGGGCCGGCCGTCGACCCAGCTACCGGTCGGCGCCGAGCAGTGGCGCGGCACCGTGGAGCCCGCGCTGGCCGCGATCGACGACGTCGTGCTCGGCGGTGGCGAGGGCATCGTGGACCGGGCCACCGGCGTCGCCGTGATGGTCGTCGTCCGGCTGGTGCTCGCCACCGGTCTGGGCCTGCTCGCCGTCATCGCCTCCGTCGTCGTCTCCATCACCACCGCGCGAAACCTGCTGCGCCAGCTGGAGCGGCTGCGACAGGCCGCCTGGCAGCTCGCCGACGAGCGTCTCCCCCGGGTGGTGGACCGGCTCGGGCGCGGCGAGGAGGTCGACGTGGCCACCGAGGCACCCCCGCTGGAGTTCGGCACCGACGAGATCGGTCAGGTCGGCAAGGCGTTCAACGCCGTTCAGGAGACCGCCCTGCGCACCGCCGTCGAGCAGGCCGACCTGCGTCGCAACGTCCGCGAGGTCTTCCTGAGCCTGGCCCGACGCACGCAGGCGCTCGTCCACCGTCAGCTCACCCTGCTCGACGCGATGGAACGCCGCGAGCACGACGCGGAGGAGCTGGAGGACCTGTTCCGGGTCGACCACCTGGCCACCCGGATGCGGCGCAACGCGGAAAACCTGATTGTGCTGTCCGGCTCCACCCCTGGTCGGGCCTGGCGGCGCAACGTCCCGATGGTCGACGTGGTGCGCGGCGCCGTGGCCGAGGTGGAGGACTACACCCGGGTCAACGTGCTGCCGCTCGGTCCTGTCTCGCTCGCCGGCCGCGCGGTCGGCGACGTCATCCATCTGCTCGCCGAGCTGATCGAGAACGGCCTGTCGTTCTCCCCGCCCCACACGACGGTCGAGGTCCGCGGCCAACTGGTCTCCAACGGCTTCGCCATCGAGATCGAGGACCGTGGCCTCGGCATGAGCGAGGAGGACCTGGCCGCAGCGAACCACCGGATCGTCGACCAGTCCGAGCTGAACCTCGCCAACGCCGCCCGCCTCGGGCTCTACGTGGTGAGCCGGCTGACCGAACGGCACGGCGTGCGGGTACGGCTCAAGGAGTCCGCGTACGGCGGCACCACCGCTGTCGTGCTGATCCCGCTGGAGCTGGTCACCGAGGCCGTCGCCTCCCCCGAGGACTCCGGCTCGTTCCGAACCGGCTCGGCCATCCCGGTGCCGTCGGCGCCCGCCACCGACACCAGCCGTACGACCCCCCTCGCACCGGTCGCGCTCGCCGCACCGACGACCACCACGTCGGAGGTGGCGGTGACCTCGGCGGCGCCGAATCCAGCCGACACCACCGCGCCGACGACGGACGGGGAGGCCGAGGCGGACACCGTTCTCCCCACCCGACAGCGGACCACCCCGGCAACCAGCGCCCCCGACCTGCCCACCCGCGCCCGGCGCGGGCCCGTTCAGCCAGCCTTGGAAGCCCCGACAGTGCCCACCGGGCTGCCCGCTGTCGACAGCACCCGCCCGGAGACCCCCGCCGAGGAGCCGGCCCCGGCCGGCGACGGCGGCCCGGCGCCCGCCAGCGCCGATGCGGAGCGGACCGACTCCGGCCTCCCCGTCCGGGTCCGACAGGCGAACATCGTTCCCGAGTTGCGAGACGACCCGGCAGTGTCCGAAACCGACGACGAGGATGTGGTGCGCCCGCCGGAGCAGGTTCGCCGGATGATGAGCTCCTACCAGACCGGCACCCGGCGTGGGCGGACCGACGCGGCGCGGCTGCTCGGCGGCGCCTCCGGCGCACCGGTGACGACGACGCCGTCCGAGCCGGCCGACGAGGATCCACAAGCGACCTGACCGAACACCGACGACGCGCGGTGTGACGGTCGAGCCCCAGACGAACAACGGCGCACAGCCGGGTGAGAAGAGGACGACGAAGTGACCCAGAAGACGGCTTCGAGCGCCGACCTGACGTGGTTGCTGGATGACCTGGTGGGCCGGGTGAAGCAGGCCGAACACGCGGTCGCGCTCTCCACCGACGGCCTCCTGATGGCCTCCTCCCAGGGGTTGAGCCGGGACGACGGCGAGCACCTCGCAGCGATGGCGGCCGGCATCCAGAGCCTCGCCCGGGGCGCCGGCAAGCGTTTCGGTGGCGGGCAGGTGCAGCAGACCATCATCGAGATGCAGTCGTCGTTCCTGTTCGTCACCGCCGCCGGCCGCAACGCCTGCCTGGCGGTACTGGCCAGCGAGGACGCCGACGTCGGCCTGATCGCCTACGAGATGGCGATGCTGGTCACCCGGGTCGGCAAGTACGTCGCATCACCGTCGCGCAGCACTGATCAGCAGGTCGGCGAGAGGTAGCGGCGATGACGGTCCAGGGGGAGTCCGCAGACCATCAGTGGGTGGATGACCACGCGGGTCCGGTGGTGCGTCCGTACGCGGTGACGCGTGGTCGGGCCCGCCCGGTCACCGGCACATTCGACCTGATCTCCCTGGTCACGGCGACCCGAACCGAGGTCACGCCCGAGGTCGGTCTCGGTCCCGAGCACTTGGCGATCGTCGGGCTGTGCCAACGCATACAGTCCGTCGCCGAGATCGCCGCCCATCTCGACCTGCCGGTGGGCACCATCAGGGTGCTCCTCGGTGATCTGGCGGCCCGCAGCCTGGTGCAGGTCCGCGAGCCGCAGACCACGGCCGGTCTTCCCGACAACAGCATCTTCGAGGCGGTAATCAATGGACTACGGGCACTCTGACCGGCCGGCGGGAGCGACGCCACTGCCCACCGCGATCAAGATCCTGGTCGCGGGCGGCTTCGGCGTGGGCAAGACGACGATGGTTGGCGCGGTCAGCGAAACCCGGCCGTTGCGCACCGAGGAGGTGCTGACGGAGTCGGGGGTCGGCATCGACGACCTATCCGGGGTGGAGAGCAAGACCACGACCACCGTGGCCATGGACTTCGGCCGGATCACCATCAGCGACGACCTGGTGCTATACCTGTTCGGTACGCCGGGGCAGGACCGGTTCTGGTTCGTCTGGGACGAGTTGGCGTTGGGGGCGATCGGCGCGGTGGTGCTGGCCGACACCCGCCGGCTCGCCGACTGCTTCCCCTCGATCGACTACTTCGAGGGTCGGGGCACGCCCTTCGTGGTGGCGGTGAACTGCTTCCAGGACGCTCGGAAGTACCGGCTCGACGAGGTGCAGGCCGCGCTGAACCTGGACCCGGGTGTGCCGGTGCTGCTCTGCGACGCCCGGCAGCGTGAGTCCAGCAAGGAGGTGCTCGTCACACTGATGGAGCACGCCATGAAGACCCGCGAGGCCCGCCGCCGCGCCGCCAACGGAGACTGACCTAAGTTTTTCGGGGGAGGGTGTCCGGAACGCTCCCGGCCGATCGTCATGCTGGCGACACCCCGAGAAACCAAGGGAGCGAATCAGATGAAGTACATGATGTTCGTTTGCAGCGACACCGAGCCGGACACCGACCCCACCGAGCTTCCCGACATCTACAAGTGGGTGGCGGAGAACGATTCTCGTGGCCGCCGCCTGACCGGCAACGTGCTGGGGCCGACCAGCGCGGCCACCACCGTCCGCGTTCGCGACGGCGAGCTGCTCGTCTCCGAGGGGCCGTTCGCGGAGACCGCCGAGGTGATCGTGGGCTTCGACCTGCTCGACTGCGCCGACCTGGACGAGGCGATCGAGGTGGCCCGCACCCACCCGATGGCCCGTGAGGGGCGACTGGAACTGCGTCCGTTCGCGGACCTGTCCAACTGACGAGGTTGTCCACCCCGCAGCGCCGGCCGGTGCGCAACCCGGCACCGTCCGACGCGGCGGCGGAGGCCGTCGCGGTCGCCGGCGTCGAGGCGTACCCCCGGATCGTCGCGACCCTCATCCGGGTCACCGGGGACTGGGCGTTGGCCGAGGACTGCGCCCAGGAGTCGTTGACCGTCGCGCTGGAACGTTGGCCCACCGACGGTTTGCCGGCCAACCCGGGCGGCTGGCTGATGACCGTGGCACGCAACCGGGCGATCGACGTGCTGCGCCGGGCCACAGTGGAGCGGCGCAAGCTGCACGACCTGGCGTTGCTCACGCCCGATGACGCGCAGCCCGAGCCCGAGGTGGGGCAGGACGTGGTGGACGACCGGCTGCGTCTCATCTTCACCTGCTGCCATCCGGCGCTCGCGATCGAGGCCCGGGTGGCATTGACGCTGCGAACGATCTGCGGCGTGCCCACCGCTGACATCGCCCGCCTGCTGCTGGTCAGCGAGTCGACGATGACCCGCCGGTTGACCCGGGCGCGCACCCGCATCGCCCAGGCCGGCATCCCGTACCGGGTGCCGAGCGGGCCGGCGCTGACCGAGCGGCTGCCCGGCGTCCTCGCCGTGCTGTACCTGCTGTTCACCAGGGGCTACGTCGCCGACGGCGAACCGGCCTTCGCCGACGAGGCGGTCCGGCTGGCCCGGCTGCTCGACCGGCTGATGCCACACCAGTCCGAGGTCGCCGCACTGCTGGCGCTGCTGCTGTTCCAACACTCCCGTCGGGACGCCCGCCGCGACGCCGCCGGCAACCTGCTCACCCTGCAACGGCAGGACCGCGACCGGTGGGACCGCGCCGCCATCGCCGAGGGCCTGACCGCCCTCGATCGGGTACGCCACGACGGGCCGTACGCGTGGCAGGCCCGGATCGCCGCCTGCCACGCCACCGCCGCCTTGGCCGACGAGACCGACTGGCCGACGATCGCGCGGGCCTACGACGCGCTCGCCGACCTGCGCCCCTCACCGGTGATCGCGCTCAACCGGGCGGTAGCGCACGGCTACGCGTACGGGCCGGCCGCCGGGTTGGTCCTGCTCGACGCGGCCCGCGCCGGAGGCGGGCTGGACGACCATCCGCTCGCCGTGGCGGTGCAGGCCGATCTGGTGGCCCGGCAGGGCGACCGGAGACGCGCGGCAGGACTGTTCCGGGAGGCGGCGGCAGCGGTTCGCTCGACCGTCGAGCGCCGTGCGCTGCTCGACCGGGCCGACGAACTCGACCGGTAGCGGAGCGGCGGCACGGCACTAGACGAGTAAGTCCTAACGACCCCGGGGTGTGGGCATAGACGAAGGGTGTTGAAGATCTGTTTGTGACGACAGACCTCAACACCCTTCTGAC
>NZ_JBITGE010000041.1:0-52579 GCF_044456785.1 Micromonospora sp. NPDC050795
GCGCCAGCACAGCCCACTCATGGTTCGTCAGATCGCCTCGTGCCACACAGGCCTAACGAGCGAGATTCATGATCCGCGAGACAGAACCTAGCCGCGAAGGGACTGCTCAACCAACTCGTCCGCGCGCCGGGCCTGCCGTCCGGGTTCGCGCCGAGCGGTCCGGATCTCGTCGACTGGCTGCGCGTCGCAGGCTGGGCGGGCGTCTGCGCCGCGGTGCTGGTCGGGTGGCGTTGGCTCGCCGCCGGTCTGGCCTGGGCCGCCGTGCTCGGCTGGGGTGCGCTCGTCGCCCCGCAGACCAGTGGCAACCCGACGTACGTGGTGGACATGCTGCCGCAGCTCGCCCTCGCCGTGGTGGGTGCCGCTGCGCTCACCGTGCCGGCGCCGCATCGCCGGGCGATCGCGCTGCTGGGCGTACGCCGACTGCTGGCCCTGGTGCTCGCGCCAACCGCGATGGTCGCGCTGTTGGTGGCGAACCGGGTGGGCAGTCCCACTTTCGACTTGTCTGCCGATGGGGCGTCCTACCAGGTCTTGTACAGCCTCGAGGCGAGCAGTGAGCTGGTCATCTGGCTCTACGTCGCGGGCCTGGCGGCCGCCGCGTCGGCCATGGTGATCGCGGTGGTCACGCTCCCTGCGGAGGTACGCCGACGGATCGTCGTCATGCTCCTGCCCGTGGCGGCCCTCGCCCTGGTGATCGACAGTGCCCTGGCCGGGTGGGTCACCTCGACGATGAACATGGGGCACGCCATCCCCCTGGTGCCGGCGCAGTGGGCGATGCTGGTGCTGGTCGCGCCGGTGACCTTCCTGGCCGGGGCGTTGCTCGTGCGACGTCGGGAGGAGACCCTGCGCATGGTCGCCCTCGGCCGCAACGCGGACCGTGAGCAGCCGATGGGTGAGTGAGGCGGAGGGCTGCTCATCCGACTGTGGGTCTCCGGTCACCATCGCGGAACACCGCTCGGCTCAGATAGTGGCGGGACTGCCGATCGAAGCTCTCGAGCAGATCACGGGCAGCGGGCGGGACAACGGAGGTGGACGGCTCGCCGCCGGTGAAGGCCTTCACCGCAGCGAAGTCGGTGAAAGTCATCGCGGTGAGGAATTCGCTGCCCTTGGCGGGATCCAGCTCCTGCGGGGAACGACGCAGAACCCGAAGCTCCTGTAGCCCAGCCACGCCCCGGGCGAGGATCGCGGGCGCGATGTCCTGCGTCAACAACCGCTCGTAAGCGTCAGCGAGAGCGGGCTGCGTCCATCCGCTCCACAGTCGAAGAATCATGACAGGATGCTGTCATTGCAGTAGTGGGGTGTCAATCTTCGGTAAGGTCCAGCCGGTGGAAGAACGCAAGCAGGACCGGGTCGACGCCTACCGTCTGCTGATGGCCGACGTGTACGAACTGGCAGGCGAGTCCCGGCGCTCAAGCGAGGATCTCGCCCGGGAAGAGGGACAGACTGCCGCCCGATGGCACGTGGTGAGCGTGCTCTCCGACGGCTCCCGCACCGTCGCGAGTGCGGCACGCAGGCTCGGCCTCGCTCGGCAGAGCGTGCAGCGGGTGGTTGACGACCTGGCCGACGCCGGGATGGTGGAGTTGCACGACAACCCTGATCACCGCCGCGCGCCCCTCGTGACACTCACGGAAGCGGGGCGCGTCACGCTCACCAAACTCGTGAAGCGCTCGGACGCTGACCGCCGCGATGCCGTGGACCGAGCCGGCGTCAGCCTTAACGATCTTGATAATGCTCGCGCGACACTGCGGAGGTTGGTGGACGCCCTGCGGAGCCGGTGAACCGTCCGACATTGACCTCGGTCGCCCGCGGGTCGTCAGTCGTCGGCGACGGCCACCGGCTCCGAGCCGATGCAGCGCACCTTCAACTCGTACTCCCGGGTCGCCCCCTGGAACGTGACCTCGACGTCGTCGTCCGGGCCCCGGTCCACGTCGCGGACCCGGTAGCCCTGCGCGGGCGCCCAGGAGACGAGGCGTACGCCGCCGACGTCGCACTCGGCGACGGCAGTGCCGCCGTCGGTGGCGAACCCCCGGCGGGCCCCGGAGCTGGCGCTCGGCGCGGCGCTCGTCGTGCCCGGCGGGGCCGAGGCGGTGCCTGTCGTGCCCGGCGGGGCCGAGGCGGTGCCCGTCGTGCCCGGTCCGGCCGTGGGCACCGGCTCTGGTGAGGCGAGCGCCCGCTCGATATCGGCCTCGCTGCGCACCCCGCCCGGGGTGCCGGTGAGACTCTCGCCCACCAACCGGATCGCGCCCAGGCCGATCAGGGTGGCGATGGCGGCGGTCGCCACCCACCCGGTGGCGATGAGGATCGAACGACGGCCCATCCCCTGACTATCCCCGATCCGTCCTTGTCGTTCGCACATCCGAACGCTAAGGCATGGTTAACGTACGCGGCGTCGACGGTTGCAGCGGTTAGCCTGCCAGCTGTGGCCCGCCTGTTGCTCATCGAGGACGACCTGACGATCCGTACCCCACTGATCCGGGCCCTGCGCGAACGCGGCCACGCGGTCGCGGCGGCCTCGACCGCGATGGCCGGGCTCCGCGACGCGCTGGAGGACCGACCCGACCTCGTCGTGCTCGACCTGGGTCTGCCCGACCTGGACGGCCGCGAGCTGCTGCGGATGTTGCGCGCGGTCAGCGCGGTGCCGGTCATCGTGGCCACCGCGCGCGACGACGAGACCGAGATCGTCCGGGTGCTCGACTCGGGCGCCGACGACTACGTGGTCAAACCGTTCACCGCGGCGCAGCTCGACGCCCGCGTCCGGGCGGTGCTGCGGCGGGGCCCCTCCGGCGCCGACGGGCAGGTGCCGGCGCTCGTCGTCGGCGGGCTCCGCGTCGACCCCCGGGCGCGGCAGGTGACCCTGGACGGGGTCGCGGTCGAGCTGACGCCCCGTGAGTTCGATCTGCTGCACCACCTCGCCGGACGGCCGGGCCAGGTGGTCACCAAACGTGAGCTGCTCACCGAGGTGTGGCAGATCCCGTACGGCGGCGCCGACAAGACCGTCGACGTGCACCTGTCCTGGTTGCGTCGCAAGTTGGGGGAGAACGCCCAACAGCCTCGCTACCTGCACACGGTGCGTGGTGTCGGGGTGCGTCTGGAAGCCCCGGCGGCGCAGCCGTGAGGGCGCGTCTCGCGCTGCTGGTCGCCGCGGTCAGCGTCCTCACCCTCATCGCGTTCCTGGTGCCGTTGGCGTTGCTGGTGCGCACCGTCGCCGAGGACCGGGCGACCGTGCGGGCCACCGCCGACGCGCAGAGCCTGGTGCCGGTGGTCGGCACCGCCGACGCGGCGACCATCCGGCTCACCGTCGAGCAACTCGCCGCAGAGTCAGGCCGACCGGTGAGCGTTTTCCTGCCCGACGGCACGGTGCTCGGCGCCCAGACACCGCGTACGCCCGCGGTGGCCCTCGCCGCGCGCGGACAGAGCCTCACCGGTGAGTCGGCGGCCGGCCGGGAGGTGGTCATCGCCGTGCAGGGCCGGGCGGACGGCACCGGCGTGATCCGGATCGCGGTGCCGCAGCACGAGCTGACCGCCGGGGTCACCCGGGCCTGGCTGGTGCTGGCGCTGCTCGGCGTGATCCTCGTGCTGATCGGGCTGCTGGTCGCCGATCGGCTGGCGCGCACCCTGGTCCGGCCGATCAGCGACCTCTCGGCCGTCTCACACCGGCTGGCCAACGCCGAACTGGACGCCCGCGTCACGCCGGCCGGCCCGCCCGAACTACGCGAGGTGGCCGGCGCGCTCAACCACCTCGCCACCCGGATCCAGGTGCTCCTGGTGCAGGAGCGCGAACAGGTCGCCGACCTGTCCCACCAGCTGCGTACGCCGCTGACGGCGTTGCGGCTGGAGGCGGAGTCGTTGCGTGACCCGGACGACGCCGCCCGGATAACCGCCGCCGCCGACGGGCTCGAACGCGCGGTCACCGGGCTGATCCGGCAGGCCCGGTGGCGGCACGCACCGGCGCAACCGGCCTCCTCGGACGCGGCGGCGATCGTCGCCGACCGGGTCGCGTTCTGGTCGGTGCTGGCCGAGGACACCGGCCGGGCCGTCACCCTCGACCTGACGCCCGGCCCTCTCCCCGTCGGTGTGGCCGCCGACAACCTGACGGCGGCCGTGGACGCCCTGCTCGGCAACGTCTTCGCGCACACGCCCGACGAGACGCCGTTCGCCGTCCGGCTCGCCCGCGAGGCGGGCGAGGTGGTCCTCACCGTCGCCGACGAGGGGCCGGGCATGCCCGCCGGGGCGATCCGGCGGGGCGCCAGCGCGGCCGGTTCCACCGGCCTCGGCCTGGACATCGCCCGGCGTGCCGCGCAGGCTGCCGGCGGTCGACTGGAGGTGCGGTCCGGCCCGCACGGCGGCGCGCAGGTGCTGCTCCGGCTCGGACCGTCGACGTCGCCAGGGGACGCATAGGCCCGGCGGTGCCGGGTAGCTGCCAGTCATGGCGCGGTATACGAAACCCGAGCTCAGAGAGCAGATCAAGGAAGAGATCCAGGCCTCCGACAAGGGCGGCAAGCCGGGGCAGTGGTCGGCGCGCAAGTCGCAGCTGGTCACTCAGGAGTACAAGCGGCGCGGTGGCGGATTCCTGGATCAAAAGGACGAACGGCAGAAGGCGCTCCAGCGCTGGGGCAACGAGAAGTGGCAGACGAAAGAGGGCGACGCCCGGGCGCGCAAGGACGGCACGACAAGTCGCTACCTGCCCAAGAAGGCATGGGACGAGATGTCGGAGAGCCAGAAGCGGGCGACCGACACGAAGAAGCGGGAAGCCTCTCGAACGGGCAAGCAGTACGTCGCCAACACCGGACCGGCCAAACGGGCGCGTCGGGACGCCACAACGGCCGGCCGGATGACGGAGATGTCGGTCGCGGAGGCGGCCAAGCTGGTCCGTGGCCTCGACACCCGACAGCTCAAGACCGCGCTGCGTAACGAGCGCGCCAGCAAGGACCGCAAGACGCTCGTCCAGCGGCTGGAAGCCGAACTCAACCGGCGCGGCTGACCCGGCCCTCGACCGCCTTAACCCGGCCTTAGCATCCGGACAGCGCGGTGCTATCCCGATCTGGCCGATCCTCGGAGTCGACAACCGAGGAAAGGTGGACACCACGATGAAGCGCACCAATCTGCTTCTGGCGTCGGTCGGCGGGTCGGCGGTGCTGGCGGTGGCCGGGGTCGCGCTCGGCGTCAACGCCGCGAACGACTCGCGGACCGGCGGCACGGCACTCGCCGCGGCAACCGTCGCGCCGACCGCCACCGACGCGCCGGCAATCACCGGTACGCCGTCAGTCGGCACCCCATCGGGTACGCGGTCGAGCGCAACGCCGTCCGGTACGCCGTCGACCGGCAGCGCGCCCGCGGGTAGCGCGGTCGACGAGAAGCGCGCCGGTGAGATCGCGCTCGCCAAGGCCGGTGGCGGTCAGATCGTCGAGGTCGAAGCCGAGACGGAGAACGGCCGACCGGTGTGGAGCGTCGAGATCGTCGCTGGCGACACCGAGCACGAGGTGGACGTCGACCGGGACAACGGCTCGGTAGTCAAGGCCGAGCAGGAGCCGGTCGACAACGACGACGACAACGACGCTGATGACGCTGACGACGACAACGACGACGACGACAACGACGACAACGACGACAACGACGACAACGACTGAGCGCGGTCGCCGCTCACCCCGGGTGCTGCGGTGAGCGGCGGCGCGCTGTGACGCGGTGGTCGGACTGCCCCTCCCGGGCGGATCGACCACCGCGTCGTCATGTGGCGACGCGCTGCTCCTGGACCGTCGGTCGCTCCTGTGCTGTCGGTTGCTCCTTTGCTGTCAGTTGCTCCTGTGCTGCCGGTTGCTCCTGGGCGAACTGGGTGCGGTACAACTCGTGGTAGCGGCCACCCGCCGCGAGCAGGTCACTGTGTCAGCCGCGTTCGACGATGCGTCCCGCTTCCACGACGAGAATCTGGTCGGCCGCCCGGATGGTGGAGAGCCGGTGCGCGATGACCACGCTCGTCCGGCCGGTCAGCGCCTCGGCGAGGGCGTCCTGAACCGCCGCCTCCGAGGTGGAGTCGAGATGCGCTGTGGCTTCGTCGAGGATGACCACGCGCGGGCGAGCCAGCAGCAGGCGCGCGATGGTGAGCCGTTGCCGTTCCCCGCCGGACAGGCGGTATCCGCGCTCGCCCACGACGGTGTCCAGTCCATCGGGTAGCGAGCGGATCAGGTCGTCGAGGCGGGCCCGCCGGAGCACCTCCCACATCTCGTCCTCGGTAGCGTCCGGCTGGGCGAACGCCAGGTTGGCGCGGATGCTCTCGTGGAAGAGGTGCCCGTCCTGGGTCACCACGCCCAACGCCGTCCGGATCGACTCGGCCGACAGCTCACGGACGTCGACGTCGGCCAGCTTCACCGCGCCGTCCTCGACGTCGTACAGGCGAGGCACGAGCTGCGCGATCGTCGACTTGCCCGCCCCGGAGGAGCCGACGAGCGCCACCATCTGCCCCGCTTCGGCGCGGAACGACACCCCGTGCAGCACTTCCTCACCGCCGCGCGTATCGAGCTTCGCCACGTCCTCCAGGGACGCGAGCGACACCTTGTCCGCTGACGGGTAACCGAACCGGACCCCGTCGAACTCGACCGCGACCGGCCCCTCCGGAAGGGGTCGGGCGTCGGATTTGTCGAGGATCAGCGGCTTGAGGTCGAGGACCTCGAACACCCGCTCGAAGCTCACCAGTGCGCTCATCACCTCGACCCGGGCACTGGCCAGCGACGTCAGCGGTGCGTAGAGCCGCGACAGGAGCAGCGCGAGAGCGACCACCGTCCCCGCGTCGAGGCTGCCCCGTAGGGCGTAGAGACCACCCAGCCCGTAGACCAGGGCCAGTGCCAGCGAGCCGACGACGGTGAGCGCGGTGATGAAGACCCACTGGAGCATCGCGGCGCGGATGCCGATGTCCCGGACCCGGCGTGCCCGAGCCGCGAACTCGGCGGACTCCTCCGCCGGCCGCCCGTAAAGCTTGACCAGCGTGGCGCCGGGCGCGGAGAAACGTTCCGTCATCCGGGTGCTCATGGCCGCGTTGTGCTCGGCCGCCTCACGCTGCAACTGGGCGAGCCTCGAACCCATCCGGCGGGCCGGAAGAACGAAAATGGGCAGCAGGACGAGCGCCAGCAGCGTGATCTGCCACGAGAAGGTGAGCATCACGGCCAACGTCAGCATCAGCGTGACGGCGTTGCCGACCACACTCGACAGGGTGTCGCTGAAAGCCCGCTGCGCGCCGATGACGTCGTTGTTCAGGCGGCTGACCAGTGCGCCCGTGCGGGTCCGCGTGAAGAAGGCCACCGGCATGCGCTGAACGTGGTCGAACACAGCCGTACGCAGTTGAACGATCAGCCCCTCACCAATGCTGGCGGAGAGAAATCGCGTCACCAGCCCCAGCCCGGCCTCGGCGAGGGCGATCACGGCAATCAGTACGGCCAACCGGATCACCACGCCGCTGTCGGCGCCGTCGACGATCGCGTCGACCACCCGACCGGCGAGAACGGGCGCCGCCACAGTGAGGACCGCCGTCACCACACTCAGCAGTAGGAACCTGACGATCAAGGCGCGGTGTGGCCGTGCGAACTGCGCGATCCGCTTCAAGGTGGCGCGGGACAACGGCCGCTCGTCCTGCGCGTTCATCGCGTGGTGCAGAGACGTCCACGCGGCAAATTCCATGCTCATGCATTACCTCCGATATTGGAGGCTAGGACCTCACCCGAGCTTGAGGTCAAGTCACCACGCGATTCGGTGGCTACGGGTTGTTCACGTTAGCCGTAGCCAGGGACCGCGTCGGCGTCGTCCATGACATTCGGTACCGCGCTCAACGACGACGACCCCGCGCCCGTGAAGCACTGGCGCGTAGAGGTTGGCCCACGAGCCTTCGCGGCTCGCTGCGGCCCGGTGCAGGCCGTCGTGAGTTGCTGTAGGTCAGTGTGGGCCGTTGAGAGCTCTCTTCTCGACCCATCCGGCCCGCTTACGGGCACGTACCGCTCGACGCTTCGGCTTCCGCAGCGGAGGCCAGGCCAACCAGTCTCCTAGGATGCCTTAGGCGGTGCGGGGTGGGCGACGGTGTCGACCCGACACCTGGGCGATCGTTCTCGGCTGCCCGTCTCCTATGTTCGTGGGTGGTAGTGGTTGCGGCGGGGAAGCTGTTTGGGGTCGAGCCAGGCGGGTGGAATGAACTCCGGATGGCCGTCGTGGCCGAGCTGGATGGTCCAGTCGCTGTGGTGCAGGTGTCGGTGGTGGTGGCCGCAGAGCAGGACGGCGTTTGTCAGGTTGGTGGGGCCGCCACCGGCCCAGTGGTGGATGTGGTGGGCGTGGCACCAGCGCGGTGGTCGGTCGCAGCCGGGGAAGGCGCAGCCGCGGTCGCCGAGTACGAGGGCGCGGCGTAGCGGCCCGGTGATGAGTCGGCGTTGTCGCCCGACGTCGAGGACCTGGCCGGTGCCGCCGACGACGGCGGGCAGGATGGTGGCGTCGCAGGCCAGCCGACGCACAGTTTCAGGTGTGAGGCTGAGGCCGGTGTTGAGGGTGCCACTGCGCAGCTGTCGGGTTAATCCGTCGTAGCTGGTGGTGATGACGATCTGGGCAGGGCCGCCACCGTTGTCGGGTAGCTCGCCGGTCCGGAGGGCGAGGCGGCACACGTCGGCGAGGGCGTCGTGGCGGCGTTGTCCGGGGGAGCGGGTGTCGTCGGGGCCGGTTGGTGCGGTCAGTGGGTCGATGGCGGCGCGCAGCAGGCCGGCGGCTTCGATGTCGAGGGTGCCGGTGAGCCGGAGTCGGCCGTCGGTTTGTTCGGACAGGGTGAGGTGGCGGTCGCTGGTGGCGCGGCGTGCTTCGGCGTCGAGGGCGGCTTGGGTGGCGGCATCGGCGATGTCGGGGGCGACGTGGTCGAGGGTGCGGGTGCGGGTGCGGGTGCCGAGTTTGCGTAGGTGGGTGGGGTCGAACTGCGCGGCCCAGCCGACGAGCGCACCGACGGCTTTGTCGGCGGTTGCGGCGTCGGCCGACGTGTTCACGGTGTCGGCGGTGTCGGCGATGACCCGGGCCTGGTCGGGGGTGATGTGTCCGTCGGCTAGGGCTTGTCGAATGCCGGGGTTGCCGGTGTCCAGGGCGGCGGCGAGGTCGATCAGGCGTCGGGCGGCGGGAATGGTCAGCCGCAGGTGTTCGCGCAGCCACACCGCGGTGTTGGAGGCGCCCTGGGTGCGGGCGGTGCCCCGGCCGTCGATCTCGCGGATGAGGGTGAGGGTGACGGCGGCGAGGCGTTGCTGGAGGCGGTGCGCGGCGTCGAGCGCGGCGATCAGGTCATGTTCCGGGAGGGCCCAGGCGGGGGCGTCGACGCAGGCGGCGACCGCCTCGTCTGCCTGCGCCAACTCCCTGAGCATGACCCGACACTAGGACAGGTGTACGATAATTTCAGTCACCATGATCGATATGAACGGCTAATCACCGAAGGGCTCGTCGGTGCCGGGAGCTGGAGTCGACGCTGCTTGGGTGCCTGGCCCAGCG
The DNA here is from genome assembly GCF_044456785.1 of Micromonospora sp. NPDC050795. Lineage (NCBI taxonomy): Bacteria > Bacillati > Actinomycetota > Actinomycetes > Micromonosporales > Micromonosporaceae > Micromonospora > Micromonospora sp. NPDC050795. The sequence continues at coordinate 9,487 of NZ_JBITGE010000041.1, forward strand.
AGGGCTGCGTGTGGACAGCGCTGCCGGTGCGTGGCATGAGCGAGGGCCAGGTATGGCGGCGCTGCCGGCGCCCGCTATGAGTGAGAGCTGGGTGCGTCGCTGGGGGATTGGCGACGGCCGGACGCGCCGCTAGGTATTAGCCGGTCGGGCGTCGCAGAGAGCCCTGGCCCACGTCATGACGTCGTCGATGGAGTTGCGGGTGAGGCCAATCGTCGGGTCGGCGGTGATCAAGAGTGTGGGACTGCTGCGTGCTGCGGCCCAGCTGTGGGCTTGCGGCGTGTGGAGGTCGTCGATCCAGGCAGCGGGCCGTCGTTGGGCGTAGGCGGCGATGACCGGAATCTTGTCGCTGGGGTGGAACGGCGCGGGTGGCATGGTGATCACGGGCAGGTGAGCGATGCCCAGGAGCGGAGCGAGGAGTCGGTTGGCGTCGTCGTTCCAGCTCGTGGCCCAGGCGATGTCCAGGACGGCGCTCGCCTCGGTGATCCAGCCGCCGTGGGTGGGGTTGACGCGGACGGGTTCTTCGCCGGGGAACAGGCGGTGCTCGCTGTAACCGGCGGGTGGTTGAGGAGTCCCGTACGGGCTGAGGACACCGTCGACGTCGAGCAGGAGCAGTGGCCGGTTCACCCGGACGATCCTGCCCTAAGCGCCGGGGTGGCGGGGCCGTCGGCGAAACGAACGACGACCCCGCCACCACTCAGCGAGCTAGCCGATGCGGAACTGTTCGCCGTAGACGGCGAACGTCAGGGGCGTGTTGAGGTTGAAGTTGCCGTTGTTGAGGAACACCCGCTGGGCGGTGTCGACGCGGGAGGTGTCCGAGTGGGCCGCTTCCTTCCTCATTTCGAGGACCCGCTCGTCGAGGAAGGCGTTCAGCCAGGTCCGCTCGTCGCCGCCCTGGGCTGGCGGCTTGGCCCGGTTCAGGGCGCGGCTGCGGATCTGGCGCATGCCCTCGTACCCGTGCATGACCGCCGCGTCGTAATAGGCGAACTGGCCGAGCGCCCGGACCTGGTCGTTCTTGCCGTCGCGTACCGACGGGTTGAAGTAGACCCGGTCGCGTTCGGCCTCCTGGGCGGCCTGGAACACCGAGTCGTTGGCGGCGGTCCGCCAGTCGCGGGGGAAGTTCGGGTCGAGGCCCGAGTGCGACGGGGTGCCGTTGACGTTGCGCAGCGCCGGCAGGTAGCCGGCCAGGACGTTGTTGGGCTTGGTGTTCGTGTACGCCTGGACCAGTTCGAGCATGTCGCCGGTGCCGGAGCAGAAGCCGATGATGCCGGCGGTGTAGCCCCGCCCGTCGCCGATGTCCTCGATGTAGGAGAACTGCGCGCGCCAGTCGAGCGAGGAGTTCTCGGCGGCCGAGACGAGCTGCATGGCGACGTCCTTCTTCGCCGGGTCGTCGAGGTTCGTGCCGGTCGGGGTGGTGGGCGGGGGAGTGGTGGGAGTGCCGCCGCCCGGCAGGGTCCACCGCTGGTTCGTGGTGCCGCCGCACGTCCAGATCTGCAACCGGGCGCCGTTGGCGGTGCTCCGGTCGGTGACGTCGAGGCACTTGCCGGAGGCGGTGTTGACGAGCGCGCCGTTGCTGGCGGTCCACTTCTGCGCGCCGGTGTTGTTGCAGTCGTACAGCTGCACCTTGGCGCCGTTGGCGGTCGACGCGGCGGTGACGTCGAGGCACTTGCCGAGCGCTCGGATCGAGTTGTCGCTGTTCCCGACGGTCCACGTCTGGGCCGCGCTGCCGTTGCAGTCGTAGAGCTGGACGGCCGTGCCGTTGGCCGAGCTGGCGCCCGCGACGTCGACGCACTTGCCGCCGAGGCCGGTGATCGGGCCGGCGGTCGCGGCGCTCGCCGACGGCAGGCCGTAGCCGACGGCGGCGACGCCGATCAGCAGGGTGCCCACGACGTAGGCGGCTGTTCTCTTGTGAACCATGGGTGTTCCTCGGGGAAGGGGCGGCGTGCCGCCAGCCGGTCGGTGGCCCCGGCGCGACGGTTCGGCCCCGGCGGGCACCGCGAGCATCAGGAAAGTGTATTAACAGATACCAGTACGTCGATTCGCCGTCAATCGACGACCGCGAGGCGTGACGGCGTCTGTTCATCCCGTCGTTGGCGCAACGTACCTGCCGGTGGCTATCGTCGGGCCGTAACTGATCAACGGGCCGGTCCGTCGGAACCAGCACCGTCCGACGGACAGAAGATGGTCATGGAGTCGAGTTTGCGCGCTCGGGTGCGAGCCGGTGACCCCGGCGCGTTCGCCGAGCTGTTCGACACGTACGCGCGCTCGGTGTACAACCACGCGTTCCGGCTGACCGCCGACTGGGCCACGGCGGAGGACGTCATGGCCGCGACGTACCTGCAGGCCTGGCGCTCCCGGGAGCGGGTCACCGAGGAGGGTGGGTCGCTGCGTCCCTGGTTGCTCGGCGTCGCCACCAACGAGGCCCGTAACCACGCCCGCAGCAACCGTCGCTACCGCAGGGTGGCCGCCGCGCTGCTCGCCTCCGACTTCACACTGCCCGACCACGCCGACGAGGTCGCCGGCCGACTCGACGACAGCCGCCGCATCGCCGCCGCCATCGACGCGCTCGCCCGGCTGCGTCGATCCGAGCGTGAGGTGCTGACCCTGTGCCTGTGGGAGGGCCTCGACTACGAGTCCGCGGCGGAGGCGCTGGGTGTTCCGGTCGGTACGGTGCGCTCCCGGCTGTCGCGGGCCCGCGCCCGGCTCCGTACCCTCGTCGACGCGCCCCCGCGCGCCGCGCGACCGCCGGTCGTGGACACCTCGCTCGTACGGGAGGGCAGCCAGTGAGCGCGCCGGACCCGGCAGAGTGGGCGAAGATCGCCCCCCACCCCGGCGACCAGGACCTGCCGGAGGGCCGGCACGAGGTGCACCGCCGTCGCCTGCTCGCGGCGATCACGCAGGAGCCGCGTACCCGAAGAAGGGCCTTGGTGTCGTCGCGGCCCGCGCTCGCGGCGGCCGCGTTGGTCCTGGTCGTGGCGGGGATCGGCGGAGGGCTCGCGAGCCGGTCCGGCGACGCGCCCCCGGCCGCGCTCCGGTCACCCGAGGCGACCCGTCCGGCCGCTCGGCCGGCGCCGCCGGGCACGGCCGCCAAGAATCGTGGGTACGGCACCGTGCGCCAACTCACCGACACGGCCGACCTGGTGGTCCGCGGCGAGGTGGCGTCGGTGACGGACGGGCGGGCGGCCTACCGCGTGGCGGAGGTGCTCTACCACGCCCCGGGCGCCCCGGTGCCCACCGAGATCATTGTGGCCGCGGAACTGGCCGGGACGGCCGGCCGGCCGAGCGTCCTCTACCTGGGCCTCATCGACCCGGCTGCGCGCGTCTACCACCCGCTCGGCGGGGAGCTCGGGATCTTCGACCTCGCCGGGGAAACGGCCACGAGCCGGTCACCGGCGATGTCGGTGACCGGCCTGCGTAGCGAGGACGCCACCGCTGCGGGTCGCGCGTTCGTCACCACGCTTGCCGAGCTTCGTCAGCTCGCGCGCGAGCGGCGCTGACCCCCGAGAACCGAGCCCGAAAAAAGAATGGAACTCGGTGCCCGGGACGCACAGATAGAAGGCGTAAGCAGTGCCGCGTTCCGAGCGAGACGGCCCGGGACGGCACCGAGACGCGAGGAGCGTTCCATGGCAGTCGACCTTCGCCGTACCCGGCCGCTGTGGGCCACGGCCGCCGCCGTGCTGTCCGTCGCGGCCCTGGCCGCCTGCGGCAGCGGCGGTGACGCCGACCGGGCCGCCGGGCCCGCCCCGAGCAGCGCCGCCCCGAGCAGCGCCGCCACGCCGACGGACGTCGCGCCCCCGCCGATCAAGGGCAAGCTGCGCGGGTACGCCACCGTGCGGGAGCTGAGCGGCACCGCGGACCTGGTGGTACGCGGTGAGGTCGAGGAGACCGGATTCCGGGTCGACGAGGTGCTGAGGGCGACGACCGGATCGACAGTGCGGGCCGGGGCGCGGATCACGCTCGCCCAGCTGCCCGCCGGTGTGCCGGACATGGCGCACCTGTCGAAGCTCGAGGCCGGCCAGGTCGTGGTGCTCTACCTCGCCCAGGACCCGGCGGCCTCGACGTTCCGGACACTCAGCGGCGACTTCGGCGTGTTCGACCTGAACGGGTCCGGCGCGGAGGCCGTCGCCACGACCCGCTCGCAGACCATGGCCGTCAGCGGCCTGAACGCCGAGGACCCGGCCGCCTCCGGTCGCGGTTTCCGCACCACTCTCGCCCAGCTGCGGGCCGTCGCCGCTCAGGCCAGGTAGGAGGAGTGGGCACGCGGACGGCACCCGCCGAGTGCCGTCCGCGTGGTCACTGTTCCCGGTAGGTGGCCAGGTCGAAGTCCGCGTGCACGCCGTCGCCACCCAGGTCCTGCACCCACAGGCCCAGGAACGCCCCCGTGAAGCCCCACGCCGCCGGCTCGCCGTCGATGATCAGCGCGGCGTGCTCGTCGGACAGGATGGTCGCGTCCAGCTCGACAGGTAGCCGCTGCCAACCGGCGCCGAGGTCGTAGTCGAAGCGCACCGCCGGCCCGTCGAAGACCGCCCGCAGGCCGACCCGGGTGACGCCGTCGACATCGACGGTCAGCTCGGGGTACGCGGTGCGCCGCCCGTTGTCGGAGCTGAGCAGCTCCAGCACCGTCCGGCCGTCGTCGGCCCGGGTCAGGTAGAGGTGGTGCCAGTTGAGCGTGTTGTAGTAGGCGGTGATCCCGGCGAGCTGACGGTGGTCGGCCGGTGCGAACTCCACAACGGTCTCCAGCGAGCACTCCCTCGCGCCGACGCGCCGCCCGACCAGGCTGGGTGCCTGTCGACCGACCGGCGACTGCCCGCCGTGGACCCGCAGGTACGACGGGCGGGTGCGCAGGTCTACCCAGTCCGGGGTGGCCGGCCGACGCAGCGTGGACCAGCACCGGCCCAGCTCGGGGGCGTCGAAGTGGTCCGTCTCGGGCTCCGCCGGCCAGGGGTGCGCGGGCAGGTCGGGTGCGACGACGTCATCCGCCGGCACCCCTCCGGCGATGCGCGGCCAACCGCCCGACGACCACTCGACCCGCTGGATCGCTGTCTCCCGACCCAGCACGCAGTTGCCCAGCGGGGAGCACGGGCGACCAACCAGGTGGGCCAGGTACCACTCACCGTTCTGCGTGCGGACCAGACTGCCGTGCCCCGCCTTCTGCAACCGCAGGTCGGGCCGCCCGAAGGAGGTGAGCAGTGGCCCGTCCGGGTCCACCTCGTACGGTCCGAACAGGTCCCGGGACCGCGCCACGGTGACCTGGTGCTCCCAACTGGTGCCGCCCTCGGCGGTGATCAGCCAGTACCAGCCGTCGTGGCGGTACAGGTGTGGACCCTCGGTGACCCCGGCCGGGGAGCCGGTGAACAGGATGCGGGGGCTGCCGACCAGACGGCGTGCGGCCCGGTCGTACTGCTGGATCTCGATGCCACCGAAGCGGTCGCGGCCGGGCCGCCAGTCCGCGCTCATGCCCAGCAGCCAGGTGGTGCCGTCGTCGTCGTGGAGCAGGGCCGCGTCGAACCCGCGCCCGTGCAGTTTCACCGGATCGGACCAGGGGCCGGTGATGTCCTCTGCGGTGACCAGGAAGTTCTGCGGATCCCAGTAGCCGCTGGCGAAGCTGGCCACGTCGCTGTAGACGAGGTGGAACTGACCGTCGTGGTACGTCAGGTCGGGCGCCCACACTCCGTTGGAGTCGCCGCACCCGCGCAGATCGAGCAGGCGCCGGTCGGTGATGATCCCACCCAGGCTGCGCCAGTTCACCAGATCACGCGAGTGGTGCACGAGCACACCCGGATACCACTCGAAGGTCGAGGTGGCCAGGTAGTAGTCGTCCCCGACGCGCAGGATCGACGGGTCCGGGTGGAAGCCGGCGAGGATGGGATTGCGGATCGACCGAATAGCGGTCGCCACGTTAGCGATGTCGGTCGACACGAACACTCCTCTGGACGGGCTGTCTGGAACTTCCGGAAAATCGCGGTCCTGGATCACTGGAGGCCCTACTTACGCTAGCCGCTCTTTTCGCAATAGGACAGAGGTCTTGACCGCTGGGACAACAGCTCGTAGCGTGCCGGCCATCGATCGGCATTACCGGCGAAGCATTGAAAGTTTCGGAGATCCATAGCTCCGCAGGGGGGACCGTGGGCACGGAGAACGGCCGAAACGTCACCATCGCCATGATCGCGCGGTTGGCCGGAGTCTCCGTGCCCACCGTCTCCCGGGTCATCAACGGCCGCTCCGACGTCGCCCCCGACACCCGGGAACGCGTCGAGGAGCTCCTGAACCGGCACGGCTACCGCCGCCGCTCACCGTCACGGCGTACCGACGCCGCCCTCATCGACCTGGTCTTCAACGACCTGGACAGCCCGTGGGCCGTGGAGATCATCCGTGGGGTGGAGGACGTCGGCCAGACCAGTGGCGTCGGCACCGTCGTGTCGGCCATCCACTGGCGCATCTCCTCGGCCAAGCAGTGGCTCGACAACATGCGTACGCGGTCCACCGAGGGAATCATCTTCGTGACCTCGATGGTGAACCCTCCGTTGCAGGCCGAGCTGCGCCGGCTCCACCTGCCGGTCGTCATCATCGACCCGGCCGGGGTCGACCCGCAGGAGTCACCCACCATCGGCGCCACCAACTGGGCGGGCAGCCTCAGCGCCAACCAGTACCTGATCAGCCTCGGCCACCGCCGCATCGGCTTCATCGCCGGCCCGCCGCACCTGATGTGCAGCCGGGCCCGGATGGACGGCTACCGGGCCGCCCTCGGCGCCGCCGGGATCCCCATCGACGACGCCCTGATCCGCCCCGGCAACTTCTACCACGAGGCCGGCTTCACCGCGGGTACGCAACTGCTGGCCCTGCCCGACCCGCCCACCGCCATCTGCGCCTCCAGCGATCAGATGGCCCTCGGCGTCTACGAGGCGGTCCGTAAACGGGGTCTGCGGGTGCCCGACGACGTCAGCGTGGTCGGCTTCGACGATCTGCCGGAGGTGCGCTGGTGCTCGCCACCACTGACCACCGTCCAGCAACCCCTCGCCGAGATGGGCATGCTGGCCGCGCGGACCGTGCTGCGCCTCGCCGGCGGCGAGAGGACCGAGAGCCCCCGGGTCGAACTCGCCACCGAACTCATCGTCCGCGACAGCGCCGCACCAAGACGCTCGTGCTGCGTGCGGCCGGCACCACCGCTGGACGGCCGACGGCACCGGGCCAGCCGACCGCGAGCGGCGTCACCGACCGCGCCGCGACGATCACCTGGCCGGCGTCCGCCCCGGGCGCCAGCCCGATCGCGAAGTACGAGGTGCACCGGCAGTACGGCGCGGTCAGCGAGCAGGTCGGCGAGACGACGAGCACCTCGTTCACTGTCGACAACCTCGTGCCGGGCAGCAGGTACACCGTCAACGTGCTGGCCCGCGACACCGCCGGGCGGGTCTCCTGGGCCTCACCGCCGCTCACCTTCGCCACCGGCAGCCCTGCCGCCAGTACGTGCACCGTCCGCTTCAGCGCCAACAACGACTGGGGCAACGGTTACATCGGTGGCGTCGAGATCATCAACAACGGGTCCAGTCCGATCAACGGCTGGACGCTCACCTGGACCTGGCCCACCGGTTGGCAACAGGTGAGCAGCGGTTGGAGCGCCACCTGGGAACAGGTCGGCACCGCGGTGCGGGTCACGCCCACCACCGACAACCGGCAGATCGCCGCCGGCGGCACGGTGAGCGCCGGCTTCGTCGGCGCGTACGGCGGGCCGAACGTGCTGCCCACGGCGTTCACCCTCAACGGCACCATCTGTAGCACGAGCTGACACCACGGTGGTGGTCCGCCCAGCGTCGGGTGACCTGGCCGCCGACCACGGCGACAGGTCACTGCCCCGCGCGAAGGACCCTCAACGGCCCGCCCCCGACCGATGCCCGGTCGGGGGCGGGCTGGCGGGGTGGCCGGCAGGCTCAACCGATCTGACGGACCGTGACCGTCGCCGAGCCGGTCTCGTCGGCCCACGGGTCCAGCACGAGCGTGTACGTGCCGCGCTTCGGCAGCGGACCCGCCTCGAACCGGCCGGTCCCGCCGACGATGCAGCCGCTGCCCGTCGGGTCGCCGTCCGGGCCGGTCAGGAGCAGGATGCCGCACCGGTCAGGCAGGCTCCCGGCAGTCACCTCGACGGTGACGCGACGACCGGCGTCGGCGGTGAACCTCAGCCGGCTCACCGCACCCGGTCTGCTGACCGTGAGGGTGGCGGCTCGGCCGTCCGCGACGCTGTCGGCCGCCTCGTCGTGAGCGTCGCGTAGCCGTACGTCCGCCGAGCCGGTGTCGGTGGCGGTCCCGTCGACCTCCAGCACGTACCGGCCGGTGGCCGGCAGGACGAACCCGTCGACATGTCCCTGGCCGCCGATCACGCAGCCGCTGGTCACCTGTTCACCGGCCGGGTCGCGCAGGCGCAGCAGGTTGCACCGGTCCGGCACTGTGGCGTCGGTGACCTGGAGGAAGATCTTCTGACCGGCGCGGCCGTCGAAGGACAGACGGCTGACCGCGCCGGGTTGGGCGAGCGTCGCACGGACCGGGGGGCCGTCCAGCGTGAGCGTCTTCTCCTCGTCGGTCACCGTAACGACCCGTACGGATGCCCGACCGAGGTCGGCATCCCACGGATCGAGCACCACCTGATGGTCGCCGGTGGCCGTCAACGTGGTCGTGTCGATGAAGCCGGCGCCGGAGATGACACAGCCGGTCGCCAGTTGGCGGCCCTGCGGGTCGAGCAGCAGCAACACGCCGCAGCGATCCGGCACGGTGGCGGCGGGCACCTCCACGAAGATCTTCTGACCCGCACGGCCCGGCACCTTCGTCGAGGCCGTGGCGCCGGCCCGGGTCACCTCCAGCTCGACATCACCGGCAGCGGGCACATCGCGCTGCGCGCGGGCGGCGTCCTCGGCGAACGCCACCTGCCCGGTGAGGCCGACGTCGAGCACACAGTCGGCGAAGATCTGCGGGTCGGTGACACCGGCCCGCCGGCAGAGCAGTTCGGCGGTGGCTCGGTTGGGCAGGTCCCCGACGGTGAGCAGCCGGTCCGGGAACCGCCGGTCGGTGAACGTGCCGGTGTTCTGCCCCGGCTCGTAATCGAACAGCGACCGTTGCGCCTCGACGCGCCAACTGTCGGCGAAGCCCGGGTACAGCGCCTCAAAGGTGGGCGGCTGCGCCACCCGCTTGCCGTTGCGGACCGTCAGGTCGTCACCGGGGTCACCGTCATGGTCGCCGAGCAGACCCTGCAGCGTCCCGGCCCAGGCGGTGGGCGCGCTGACGCTCACGCTCAGCCCCCACACCCCGATCGGCTGCGCGGTCAGTCGCGCGCCGCCCGGCCACTGCACTGTCACAGTGCCGTCTCCCCAGGTGGTGACGGTGCCACCGCGCGGCAACTTCACCCCGTCCGGAGCGGACACCGGCGCGGCGCCGTTCACCCGGACCGCAGGACCGTCAGGTGTGACGTACACGCCGACCCGGTCACCGGCCACCCGAGCGGCGACTGCCGAGTTGACGGCCACCACCGAGCTGGCCGGGAACATCGTCTGTCGTACCTGGACCTCGAAACCGTCGGTCGTCGAGCGGGTCAGGACGAACTCACCGGCGGCCTGGAAGTCGTAGCGCAGACCGTCGTAGGTGAGCAGGTGCGGGTCGCCGTTGCTGTTCGCGCACCGGTAACCCTTGCCGATCACCGAGATCGAACAACCACCACCACCGGGCGGTCGGGGCCTGGGCTGGTCGCAGTCCTTGCCGTTCGACGGCAGCTTCATTCCGCCGTACGACGGGCGCAGCGGCACCCCCACGGCCTTGCGGTACGCGTTCTCCGCCAACACCGCGTGCACCTCGGCGGGGTCCACTGTGCTCGCCTGCTGACCGCCCTGCGTGCAGAACTGGCCCCGGTCGGTGTCGTTCACCTCATCGAGGGCGTGGTTCATCTCGTGGATGAGGGTGGCGCACTGGTCCTCAGTGAAGCCGGCGCCCTCGTCGTTCAGCTTCCGCCCGTCGTTCTCCGGCACCCAGTTGATCTGCACGTCGCTACCCGGGACGTACGTGGTGGTGCTGCTCTCCGAGCCGAAGATGGGTCTGCGCACCTTGATCGTCTTTCCGGAGCGTTCCAGCTCGTCGAGCACGGCACCGTTGCCGGAACCGCGGATCTGGCCGACGCAACCCGCGTACTCCGCTTGCAGGTCGCTGTTGACGCTGACCACGGCGGACGCCGCCTGAGGGGCGACGAGCACCAGCACTGCGGCAAGAACCACGCCCGTCCGGACCGCGCGCATCCCGGTCATCCGCCCCTCACCTCGAACGCGATAGTGCCCTGCTCGGCCGTCGCGGCGCAGGCGTCCGCCGGCACACCGCGCAGCGGCGCTCGCAGGTAGCCCAGGACCAGCCGGTACGCCCCCGGTTGGTCGACCGGCCACCACGTGACGGTGGCCCCGCCCCGCCCGTCCGGCGCGGAGGTGGTCAGCGCCGCGCCGACCGGGCTCTGCGGGTCGCTGCCCAGCGTCAGCTCCACCGACCCACGCGGGGGCACCCGTACCAGGTTCTCGATCAGGTACGCGGTGAAGTCCCGGTAGTAGGCCGCGCCGCCGGTCGCGGGAGCCACCGCCGTTCCGTCGCGGGTGAACGACATGACCGTCACCGCCCCGTCCGGCACCCGACTGAGCTGGCACTCGGCGTCGCGGTTGTTGACCAGCCTCAGCCGCAGGCTGATCTGCTCACCCGCCCGGTACGACGGCTGCGAGGCGCTGACCGTCAGGCCGACGGTCGCCGTGCCGCTGGTCGGTGTCGGTGACGGACGCGACCGTCTGCACCCGGCCGTGGTGACCAGCAGCAGTAGGGCGAGACCGCCGGCGAGCACCACCGTCCCTGCGCGGGGTACGCCCATGGGCCGCGAGCCTCCTCCGGGTGCCGACGGTCGGCACAGATCCCGGCCAGCCTGCGCCCAGGGTGCCGCGAGCGCTGTCGTGATCCGGCCCGGTGGATGTCCGCTAGCCGACCCGGAGGGCCGAAAATCGATCATCGCGGGCGTTATGCTGCGGGACCGGACAGCCGGGGGAGAGGTGGTCGATCATGACGCAGTCGCAGTCGCAGTCGGAGGCAGCCCTGCAACCGGACAGGCCGAACGCGGCGCGGATGTTCGACTACTACCTCGGCGGGAAGGACAACTTCGCCGCCGACCGGGCCGCCGCCGAGATGGTGTTGCAGGTGGCGCCGTGGATGCCCGAGGCTGCCCGGCAGGGCCGTGACCTGATCGCCCGGACGGTCCGGCACCTCGTGCAGGAGAGGGGCATCCGACCGATCATCGACCTCGGGTCCGGGCTGCCGACCCGGGACAACGTCCACGAGATCGCGCACCGCATCGACCCGGACGTGCGGGTCGTCTACGTCGACAACGATCCGGTGGTCTGCGCGCACGGCCGCGCGTTGCTCGCCGGCTCGCCGTCGGTGTCGGTGGTCCAGGCCGACCTGCGCGACCCCGAGCAGGTGCTCGACCACCCCGAGATCAGCGCCGCGATCGACCTCGAACGCCCGGTCGCGGTGCTGATGATGTTCGTGCTGCACCTGGTGCCCGACGAGCAGGACCCGCAGCGGATCGTGGCTACCTACCGCGACGCGCTCGCCCCCGGCAGCTACCTGGCGCTGTCGCACGCCAGCACCGACACGCACCCCGACCTGATGGCCCGGATCTCCGCGATCTACGCGCGAGCGAACAGCCCCTTCGTGCCGCGGAGCCACGCGGACATCTCCCGGTTCTTCGGCGACTTCGTCCTGGAGTCGCCCGGGCTGGTCAACATGTGGCCGTACGCCGAACCGCCGGCCACCGAGGACCCACAGGTCGCCCGCACCGGCTACAGCGGCGTCGCCCGCAAACCCTAGGCCGGCCTGGTTCGCTCGGGCTGATCTACCGTTGCGGTCTGTTCCACACGACGCCGATGTCCGCCCTGGCAACCGGCGTGTGCGGTGTTGTCCCGAATGGACAGGCCGGCTCGCCCGCCACCGCCTGCGCCGCCGCCCCACCACCAGATCTTGGACAGTTTCCGTTACGTCGTAACGGAAACTGTCCAAGATCTGCCCAGGCCACCGGCGCGAATGCCGCCGCCGCGTTTCGGGTCCTCTCACCTGCCGCGCCGATGGTTACACTTCGCTGGGTAGGTAACTACGCTCAGGCAGTGCTCGCCGGTTCGGGGCGAGCTGACGAAGCGTTCCGAGCGCACGGCGACGCAGCTGAGGTGCTTCCAGCCGAGCCTCGTTCCGGGCCTGCTCCAGACGGAGAGCTACGGCCGCGCCGTCATCCGGTGCAACGACACGCTGAGCGACGAGGTCGAGAAGCGGCTCGCGCACCGGATGGACCGGCAGGAGACCCTCACGAAGGCGAACGCCCCGCACTTCGTAGCCGTCATCGCCGAGGCGGTGCTCCGCCGCGCCCGCGCGGACTTCCGCGACATCATGGCAGGGTAGATCAAGCAGTTGACCACCCTCGCGGAGCGACCGGCAGTCGCTGGATCTGATGAAGGAAGTGGTGACGTCATGGACCTGATCGACGCTACGTGGCGCAAGTCCACCCGCAGCGGCTCCGGCGGCGGTAACTGCGTCGAGGTCGCCGACAACCTGCCGGGCATCGTGGGCGTGCGGGACTCGAAGGACCCCGAAGGTCCGGCGCTGGTCTTCGAGCCGTTGGCCTGGCGGGCGTTCGTCACCGAGGTCGTCCGGCGGTCGTGACCGAACCCCGAACGCGCCGAAGCGCCCGCCCCCAACGCGAGGGACGGGCGCTTCGCTGTGTACGGGTTGGTCAGCTGACCACCGACCGCAACGGCACCTTGGCGGCATTCAGCGCCCGTACCAGATCCCTGGCGAACGGGTGTTCGTCCACCTGGAGCCCCTGCGGGTTCGGGATCACGACGTACGCCGAACCGTTCTTCTCGGACGCCTGCGCGTCGGTGGTGAAGCGTTCGACGATCACCTGGGTGCGGGGCAGGTCGCCGGCCGCCACCTGGATGGTGATCGGCCGCCAGCCGCCGCCCAGATCCGGCGTCACCGGCGCGGCGGCGGCGCTGGCGCGCGCCGCGTCGACACCGGCCGGGCGTCGGGCGTCCGACGCGGCGGTCGCCGGGTAGAGCAGCGCGTTGGCGACCAGGTGCAGGCCACTTTCGTTGTACGCGCGGAAGAGCGGATTGAACGCGAACAGCACCGCCCGACCGGCACCGTTCGGTTCGTCGACGACGGCCGCCGTGCCCTTCAACGTCTCCGCGCCGACGGTGAAACCGTTGGCCCAGAAGGTGTCACCCGTTGGGTAGGTGAGCACGTTCGTCCCGGTGGTGCTCGGGGTGAGAATCGGGTCGCTGTTGTTGAACTCGAAGTCCTCCGCCGGGCGACCCAGCGCCACCGGGCTGTCCCGGTCGACGTCGACGCGCAGGTGCGAGCCGATCACCAGGTAGTCAGCGGGCTTCGTCTTCTCGGTGGTCGAGGTGAGCCCGGCGGCGCGGGCGACGCGCGTGCCCTCGTTGCGCAGCCCGAGGTAGGTGTGGCCCCGGCCGATCCAGTCGCGCAGGTTGGCCTGACCGGTGGCGGTCAGACCGCCGGTGGCGCTGCTGCCGTCCGGCACCAGCAGCACGGTACGCCCGGTGAACGCCTCGGTGTTGTCGTTGATGTCGGCCGTGGTGACCGGTGTAAGGTCGAGCCCCCACCGCTTGCCGAGCACGTAACGGGCCTCGCCGTGCGAACCGGAGGTGGTGGAGATGCCGGTGCCCTGGAACAACCCCACGTCGGGCAGGTCGAGGCGGGTGCCGGAGGGCCGGCCGCCCGGGGTGAGGGTGACACCGAGCCCCTTGGCCAGCTCGTCCACGGTTCGGCTCACCGCGGCGGCCGGGATGGCGACCCTGCTGGTCGTGAGGTCCCGGACCAGGGGTACGCCACGGCCGAGCAGGGTGAAGGTGAACTCCGCGGCGGCGGCCGAGTCCAGCGGGTACGTGTACGAGCCCCAGGGCCACGCCGCACCGGTGCGACCGCCGGAGACCCTGCGCACCAGTTCGGCCCTCGGCCGGACGGTGTCTGCGGTGTAGATGGTGTTGATGCCCATCAGCAGCGGGTTGCTCCAGGACGACACGTCGTAGAAGTACGGGAACGGGACGTACGGGTCCTCGCCCATGACGGCCTGGATCCAGTGCTTCTGCGGCTGGTCCATCGGAATCCAGTACGCGCCCTTGGGCACTGTCACGTTCGTGGCGCTGCGCCCGCCGAAGACCCGCGCGGTGGGCACCCGGGTCGCCTTCTGCACCTCGTACACCTCGACGTCCATCCGGCGTAGCCGCTCGACGAGTTGGCGGACGTCGGCGAGCTGCCGGTCGGGCAGCAGGAAGTACGAGCGGATGGTGAGGTCCGGCACCGGGAACTGCACCTCGTTGGTGGGCTGCACCACCTCGTTCGGCTCCAGGGTGCCCGCCCTGCCCTGGGCGAGCGCGTCGGTCCAGATGTCGAAGTAGCCGTCCAGCACCTCGCGCTTGTTCGCGGCGGCCCAGCCGAGCGTCGACCACTGGGTGTGGAACTGCTGCTGGACCCGGTCGGCCACCGCCGACGCGCTGCCCTTCTCGTACGTCATGCCGGCCGCGCCGAAGCCGGTGGTCGGCACGGTGTCGCCGTAGCCCATGAAGAACATGTCGTACGTGTCGTAGTTGAAGTAGCACTCGGTGGTGACGGTTTCGTCGCAGGCCCCGTTGAAGCCGAAGCCGGCCTTGTTGGCCTCGCCGATGCGGTTGATCCAGTCCACCGCCTCCCCGGCGATCTCGTGGTGGATCGGATCGGCGTTGGGCGGGAAGAAGTACTGCCGGCCGCCCATCTCGTGTGCGTCGATGAACACCTGCGGCGGGTAGCGGCGCAGCAGTTCGAGCTTGCCGTCGGTCTCCTGTTGGGTGCGGGCGAACCAGTCCCGGTTCAGGTCGAAGCCGAACTCGTTCTGCCGGCGGGTCGCGTCACGGCCGTCCGGGTTCTGGGTGGGGACGATGATGGTGACCAGGTTGTCGTTGCGCTGGGCGACAGCGCAGGACAGACCCGCGGCCAACTCGTACAGCGTCTTGAGCGCCGCGTCGGCGCCGCTCTTCTCTCCGCCGTGCACGTTCGCGGTGACCCAGACGATGGCCGGGCTGTCCTTCGCCGTCCGGGCGGCCGTTCGCGCGCTGGTCCGGCGCGGGTCGCGCAGGTCCCGGATGTCGTCGGCGATCTCGCGGAGCGCGGCGGGTCGGACGTGACGTTCGTTGGACACCACCGCGTACGGCAGCGGTTGGCCGAGCACACTGGTGGTCATCACGCCGGTCACGACCCGGTTCGAGGCGCGATCGACCGCCCCGAGGTAGGTCCGGACCTCGTCGTTGGTGACGACCCGCTCCTGTCCCGCGCCGAGCGGGAAGCCGAGCACGGCGTCCGGGGTGGGCACTGTGCTCAGCCGGGCGGTCGGGTCGCTGCTGCAGGGGGTGGGCCGGGCGGCGCTCGCGGCTGCCGGGCCGCTGAGCAGGGGAGTCATACCGAGCAGGAGCGCGATCGTGGCGGCGTTGGCCAGCCGCTTCGCAGGGAGGGTCCAGAACGGACGCGACGATGGGGCCATGTCTCGGGTTCCCGTCTTGGGGGAAAGCCTCGCAGTGGCCGGAGCCTATGGACGGGCGGACGCGACGGTCAAGCTCTGATCGACTTCGGTGACTGCGAGGGCTGCCGAGGGCCACGCCGGCTGGCAGGATGACGGAGTGGGGTTGGCCTTCGCCGGAAGGAGAAGACGTTGCCCGCGTCTCAGGAGACGATCACGCTGTCGGTCTGTCCGGATCTTCCCTCTGCCGATGCTCGACGTTCTCTGGGGTCCTGGCTTCGCGCCGAGGACCGGCTCCGTGACGGTGTGACCACCGCCGCCGCCGCGGGTGCCACCGACGTGCTGGTGGTCGCCGTCGACGGTGGCGGCGCCGTCATGGTGCTGGTGCAGGCGATCGCCGGCTGGCTGACCCACCGCCGCGACGACGTGACGGTGCGGCTCACCCGTGCGGACGGCTGGTCGGCCGAGTTGGACGTCCGCGGTGCTCGTGACATGGATCAGGTGACAGCGCTCATCGAGGCTGCGGTGCGTGCTCTGGCCGATCGCCGACCGACGGTCGAGACGAACGAGCGCTGAGCCGCTCCGACCCGAGCAGGTCGACCGGCTGCCCGCCCCCGACAGTCGTCGATGTACCACCCGCCCCGACGGTGACCGATATCGATCGCCGCCCGGTCGCCCGGCCGCGAGCTCCGAAGTGGATCGATGTCGGGTTCTCGACCCAGCGCTACCGCCCGAATCCCCTTGCCCGGACAGTGCACTGCGCCGGAGGAGGTGGGGAAGTTGGGGCAACCGACGGGCGAGACCGTCATGATCCGGGACTGGTTCAGTGTGCCGCGGGTGTCCGCCGGGAACCGGGCGGCGGTCTACGGCGCACGGACCCAGGATCCGCGGGTGGAGTTCGTCGCGCTGACCGTACGGTACTGGGTGGACGCGCACGCGACCCGCTCGATGACCCGCGACCGGGTGTTGCAGGCGATGACCGGCCGGATCTCCGCCGACAACGTCTGGGACCTGGTCGCGATGCTGGCGAGGCTCGGGCTGGCCGAGGAGTTCTTCGACCTGGCGGCCTCCGACGTCGACGCGGACGGCGCGTTCCGACGGTTCCTGCTCGGCCTCGACCCCGCGCTGCTCGACGCGATGCGCCACTACGCGGCCTGGAACGGCATCAATCCGAAGCTGTTCATCGACGGCTTCCTGGTGGGCGTCGGGGAGTCGTTGGCGACTGTGGTGGTCGACCTCGGCAAACTGGTGCAACTGGTCGGTCGGCTCCAGCAGGAGCAGTTCACCACCCTGATCGTGCTCACCGTGGACCCCCGGGCCGGCCTACGACGTCTTGCCGAGCAGGCCACCGTCGTCCGCGAGGCGCTGGCCGGCGTCGTGGCCGCGCTGGACCCGAGCACCGTGCCCGAGCGGCTGCTGACGCTCTGGCGCGGCTGGGCGACGGAATTCGGGCGGCACCTGGAGGATCTCGATCCGTTCGCCGCCGGCCGGCTGCTCGGCCGGATCGCCGGTGACCTGTTCCAGGTGCTGACCGGCCTGGTCCACCTGGTCCGGCTACTCGGTGGCGTGGCGGTGCGGGCCGCGATCCGGTACGTGCCGCTGCTGATCGTGGGCGCCCGGGAGGCCGCCGCCGAGGTCCGTCTCCTGACCACCCAGATCGCCGCGCTGCTCGTCGCGATCGGCCGGGCGGCACTGCTCGCCACGCCGCAGGTAGGCCTGGCGGTGCTGCGTACCCTGTTCCCCCCGAAGGTGCTCGACGCGTTGTTCCGGCAGGGCCGGGCGCTGCTCGTCGACGCCGAGCTGACCCTGACGGTGTTCAACCAGGCCGCGCACGCCGAGGCGTTCGCCGGGGCGGGTGCGGGCGCCCGGCTCAGCGCGCTGATCAGCGCCGACGGCAAGCCGGTCCTGATGGCGTGCATGTCGGAGACCGTGTCGTCGGCGGGTCGTGCGGCCAGCCGGGCGGAGCTGAACCAGGCGCTCGACGAGATCATCAAGCGGGTCGAGGACCTACGCGAGCTCAGACCGCCCAAGACCCCCCGCGACATCCGGGCCGCCGCGGTGCGGGCCGCCATCGCCCGTCAGCTCGAGCAGCGCCTGACCACCGTGTTCAACCGGGCGTTGCAGACCGCCGCGTACGAGGAGTTCCGCGCGCTGCGCAAGGCCGGGCAGGCACAACCGTGGCGGCTCGGCCAACAGGTTCACCGGCGGATGGCGGCCGAGACCGCCCAGTTGGTCGCTCGCTCACCGGGGTTGCAGCCGTTCGCGGAGAAGTCGCTCGCCACTGTCGTCGAAGCGGTCCGCGCGGCCAACCCGGAGCTGGCTGCGGCCCTGCGCGGCTCCGACGCGGTGTTACGGCAGACGGTCGCCCAGCTCCTGCTCAGCCACCCGGACCGGGACCTTCTGCTGCGTCTCGTCGGGTTCACCAGGAGCCCGGCCGCGGCCGGCGCGGAAAAGGCGTTGGCCACCCATCTCGCCGAGCGGTTCGGCTGGAAGGCGTCCACCACAGTCGGTGAGCTTCGCAGCGACCTACTGTTGGTCGATTCGGAGGCGGCCCGGGTCACCAACGTGGACTGGACCGCGTCGACGAAGCTGGAGCGTTTCGAGAAGACGTGGGGCACGGTCGCCGACGACCTCGGCGAGGCGTTCGACGGTCGCTGGGAGGCGATCGCGGACGCCTACCAGCGGGCCAGCAAGGGCGGGGTGCCGGCTGAGGTCGTCGCCGGCCTGGAGGAGCTGACGGCGCACGCGGTGCGGGAGACCGTCGTCCGGCAGGCCGCCCTCAGCCAGTTGTTTCCCGGGTTCTTCGTCACCTCGCACGAGATGACCTACCAGGGTCTGCACGCCCTTTACAAACTGCCACTTTAGAGGAGCACCGATGGGTGAAGTCGTCGTCGCCGAGGCGGACCTGGCGACGCTGGGGTTCAGTAACGCGCACTCCGACCGCTACGTCTACTCCAACTACTTCGTGCCGGTCCAGCTCACCTTCGACGACGGGCAGACGCCGCTGTTGCCCTTCTACGTCAAGCAGGCGTTGATCGAGGCGATGCGGTACGGCGGGCTCTCCCAGGACCGGCTGCCGCACCTGCTCAAGGAACTCGGTCTGTCGGAGCTGTGGAAGGCCAACGACATGGACGCCGCCGAGGCGGCGCTGCCGGGGCAGGACTCCGGCATGATCCACCGGGAGCCGCCGGCTCGGCGCCAGAGCATCCTCGGCGACCAGGAGGCGGAGTTCGTCGCCGGCCTGCTCCAGTCCGATGTGGGCATCGCGTTCCTCGACCGGACCCGGATCCGGCCGGTGGGCTTCGCGCTCGGCGAGCACGTCTACGCGTTGGCGCTCGCGCCCGGCGAGGAGGCGGTGCTGGAGCAGCGCACCTACACCAAGCGTGAGCTGACCCTGGAGGAGCAGGACGAGACCGAGAGGCAGACGGACGTCGAGCTGACCAGCGCGCTCACCACGGAACTGCAGGAGGGCTTCGAGCGGCAGAAGTCGCTCACCGACACGTGGGGGCTCAACGCCAGCCACACCGGCCAGTACACCAGCCCGACCGGCGTCTGGGGCACCTTCAACGCCAGCCACACGATCGGCTACACGCGCAGCGTGACGGCGGCCAGTCAGGAGACCAGCCGCCGTGCGGTGAAGGACAGTCAGACCGCCACCTCCAAGGTCGCCGCCCGCTACCGCACGCAGCACAAGACCGACTTCAAGTTGGTGAGCGAGACCGGCATGGAGTCGACCTCGAAGCGGACCGTCCGCAATCCCAACCGGGTAACGCCGATCACGCTGCACTACTTCAAGGTGCTGCAACGCCTGGAGCTGGCCCACGAACGGTACGGCGCCCGGGTGTGCTGGGCGCCGACGGTGAAGGACCCGGCGCTGGCGTTCGCCAAGAAGATCACCGACGGGCGCCAGCGGATCAGGGACAACGCTCTCGCCGCGCTGCCCACCATGCCGGTCAAGCCGGTGCGCCCCGCACCCGGCGTGCCGGCCGCCGTGGAGACCCGCACCATCCACTCCCCGGTGGTCACGCTCGACAAGTGGGGCTTCACCGGCGACATGAGCGCCGACTACGACATCGACGTCACCTTCGACAGCGGGTGGGAGTGGGACGGCGACATCGAGAGCATTCGGCAGAGCCTCAACCTGATCACCCGCCGGCCGCCGACGGGCATCGCGGCTCGGGTGGTCGGCGTTCCGGTGGTCACCGACGTCAACGGTCAGCCGGCACTGCGGGTACGCATCCACGTCGGCGCGGCCAGCTGGCTCGCCGGTCCCGGCGCCGACGTGCAGCTCGCCGCCACGTTCCGGCGTACCCCGACGCAGGTCGACCAGAATGCCGACGACGCCGCCTACAACGCGCTGGTGGCTGGCTATCTCACGGATCTGCAAGCCTGGCAGGACGCGCGCGACGCGGCGCTGGCGGCGGCCGAGGAGGCCGGGGACGAGTTCGAGGCGCGGCTGCGCGGCGGCTACTCACCGGTCAACGAGATGGTCTCGCAGATCGTCGAGGCGCACTTCCCGGCCAGTGTGCGGGACGAGGCGTGGGAGATCGACTTCTGGCACCGCGTCTTCGACTGGGAGCGCGCCTCGTTCGTGTCGTACCCCGGCTGGTGGTCAGCCGGTGACGCCCGTGCCCCCGAGCGCGACCCGAGTGACTTCCTCAACGCCAGCTGGGCCAAGCTCTACCTCCCGGTGCGGGCCGGTATGGAGCTTGCCGCGCTGCGGTGGATCTTCGGCAAGGCTGTGGCGACCCGGCTCGCGCCGGCGGTGGAGGAGCAACTGGCCGCGTTCGTCGACGAACTGGCCGCGTTCCGCACCAGTCACCTCGGCACCGGCGACGAGATGCCCGACCTGACCAGCGAGTGCCAGGAGGTGCCGGAGCGGGTCTACTGCCTTGCCAAGTGGGCCGAGCTGATGCCCACCGACGGCACTCACCTGGAGGTCGTGCAGGGTGCGACGACCGCGGCGGACGCGATCACCAGCAAGGAGATCACGGACGCGGAGGCTCTGCGGGCGGCACTGCTCGACGGCGAACTGCAGACCAACCGGCTCAAGACCAGGGCGTACGACCAGATGACCGGGGCCGCTGACGTCGACATCCACCTCGGCACGTCGGGTAACAGCAGCCCGACGGCGTGACGCAGTGACGGTTCGCCGCCGGCCCGCCGCCAGCCGAGGAGTCGGCCGGCGGCGGGCCGGGCGGATCGGGTAGGGCTACCAGGTCGTCAGACCGAGGCCGATCGTCTTGGTCAGCGTGGCGTTGTCGTCGTCGCCGTCGAGCGACCAGATCATCGCGCCGGCCAGGCCGGCCCGTCGGATGTAGAGCGTCTTCTGCAACACGACCGCCGGATCGTCGTACGTCCACAACGTCGTGCCGTCGAACAACCAGGCGTGTCCGGCGCGCAGGTCGCGGTGCACGGTGTAGCCGTTGCCGGCCAGGTTCTTGAGGTTCTTGTAGTCCTCGTACCCGGCCTCGAAGGTGGCCGGCGCGGGCCCGGTGGCCGGCTGGAACAGACCGTTGCCGCCGCCGGTGATGCCGGTCCAGCCGCGGCCGTAGTACGGGATGCCGAGCACGAGCTTGTCGCGCGGCGCTCCACGGGCGATCCACCCGTCGATGGCGACCTCGACGGAGAAGTCCGGGTTGTCCGGGGCGCCCGCCGGGACGCGTAGCGCCGACTGCTGGTTGGCCCGCGCGTCCCAGCCGCCGTGGAAGTCGTACCCCTGCACGGTGGCGAAGTCCAGGTACTTGAAGATCTTGCGGCCCTCGTAGCCGGCATCCATGGTGGCCGGGCTGGCCGGCAGGAACGCGGTCAGCGGGTGGTGCGCGCGGGTCGTGCGCCCGTACCCGTCGAGCTGCCGGCGGAACTCGGCGAGCAGCTTGGTGAAGTTCTCCCGGTCCTCCGGGCGGATGACGTTGCCGGGCTCACCGTCCGAGCCGGGCCACTCCCAGTCGAGGTCGATGCCGTCGAAGACGCCGGCCCCGGCGCCGGCGGTGGTGCCCGGCAGGTTGCCCTTGAGGTAGAGGTCGATGCAGGACGTGACGAACGCCTTGCGGGACGCGTCGGTGCGGGCCGCGTTCGAGAAGTACGTCGACCAGCTCCAGCCGCCCAGCGAGATCAGCACCTGCAGCTTGGGGTGCTTGGCCTTCAGCTTGGCGAGCTGGCCGAAGTTGCCGTTGAGCGCCTGGCCCGGGGCGTCCGCGACACCGTCGACGCTCTCCTCGGCCTGGACGGGGCGCTGGTAGTCGGCCCAGGCGTCGCCCTCACCCGGCCCGCCGTCGACGTAGCAGCGGCCGTCCTCGCTGACGTTGCCGAAGGCGTAGTTGAGGTGGGTGAGGCGGCTCGCCGCCCCGGAGGTTTCGAGCTTCTTGACCGGGAAGGCCCGGCCGTAGATGCCCCACTGGGTGAAGTAGCCGACCCGGTGGTAGCCGGAGCGTTCAGGTTTGGCGCCCGCGTTCGCGGCGGTCGGTGGGGCGGCGGTGACCAGCAGGGTCGTCAGAGCGACGACGGCGGTGAGACGGCGGTGACGGAATGGTCGCATCGGCACACTCCCACGAGACATCAAGCAGAATTAGTTAAGACACTTATCTGATTGATGAAGTTAAGCCGGTCACCGTCTGCGGTCAAGAGGCGTCCGCCCGCACGGGGGATTGTGAACGCGTTACCGGGTGGTAACGATGTTGTGCCATGGACTCCGCCTTGACTCTGATCGGACTACCCATCGCCCTCGGCATCATCATGCTCGGTCTGGGTCTCGGACTGACCATGGCGGACTTCCGCCGGGTGGCCCAGCACCCACGAGCCGCCGTCATCGCCCTGGTCTGCCAGGTGCTCGTGCTGCCGGCGCTCTGCTTCTGCCTCGTCCTCGCGTTCGACCTGGCACCCGAACTGGCCGTCGGCATGATGCTGCTCGCCGCGTCGCCGGGCGGCACCACCGCCAACCTCTACAGCCACCTGTTCGGCGGGCACGTGGCCCTGAACATCACCCTGACCGCCATCAACTCGGTGCTCGCCGTGTTCACCCTGCCGATCCTGGTCAACCTGTCGGCGGCGTACTTCCTGCCCGACGGCAGGAGCATCGGCCTGCAGATCGACAAGGTGCTCCAGGTCTTCGCCATCGTGCTCGTCCCGGTCGCGATCGGCATGCTCATCCGGGCGCGGATGCCCCAGGTGGCCGAGCGGCTGAACCGCCCGGTCCGGATCCTCTCCGTCGTCGTACTCGTCGCGGTGATCGCCGGCGCGGTGCTCGGCGACCGGGAGAACATCGCCGACTACTTCGTCTCGGTCGGCCTGGCCGTGCTCGCCTTCAACCTGCTCAGCCTCGCCATCGGGTACGGGGTACCGCGCCTCGCCGGCGTCGACCGGAGCGCCGCGACGGCGGCCGGCTTCGAGATCGGCATCCACAACAGCACCCTGGCCATCACGATCGCGCTCAGCCCGGCGCTGCTCAACAGCACCCAGATGGCGATCCCGGGAGCCGTCTACGGCATCGTCATGTTCTTCACCGCGGCGGCCTTCGGCTACCTGGTGACCCGCGTCGGCGCCCGGTCCGCCCCCGCCCTGACACCCTGACGGCCTGACGGCCGGCGCCCTGTCGCCCCGACGGCAGCCGTCGAGGCGACAGGGCGGACGGCACCGGTCAGCCGACCTGGTTGTTGTCCTTCTGCGCTCCCCAACCGTGCCAGCGGTCGATCTCGATCAGGGCGCTCACCCGGGCACGTTCCCGCCGTGGGTACGCGTTGCCCGTGTAGTGCTTCGACAACCGGTCGATGTCGGCCAGGCCCTCGTCAGGGCGCAGTTCGGCGACGTGCCCGATGATGCTGACGTGGGTGTACCAACCGGCCTCGTCCAGCACGGTGAGGGACACCCGGGGGTCGTTGCGGACGTGCTCCAACCGGCGGCGGCTCTCGTCCATGTTCACCAGGATCCGGCCGTCCTCCCACAGGTACCAGGTGGCGGCGGACACCGGCTGACCACCGTTGCGAAGCGTGGTCATGACGGCCGGGTTCGGCTTCTGCAGCATGGCGACCGCGGCCTCGGGAAGCGGTGGCTTGGACATGAAGTCTCCTCTTCGCGACAACGTTTACCCCTGCACGTTACGCACCTACCCACCCGATCGCGCTCGGATCGCGATCGCGGCGCGGCGGGGCCGATCCCACCCCGCTGCCCGGCTGCCGCCGACGGCGGCAAAGATGGGGCCATGAGCATCTCCGCACTGCCCAGGCGTGTCGTCGTCACCGGCGCCACCGGCAAGCTCGGCCGCGCCGTCGTCGCCCACCTACGGGCCGCGGGTGTCGACGTGCTGGCGGTGGACCGCGCCGGTGGCCGCGACCCCCGCGACGTGGACGGCGAGTTCCTCCTGGTCGACCTGACCGACTACGGGCAGGTGGTGGAGGCGTTCACCGGGGGCGCCGACGAGCACGCGGGCGGCGTCGACGCGGTCGTGCACCTGGCGGCGGTCCCGGCCCCCGGGCTGATGTCGAACGCGACCACGTTCGCGAACAACTCCGCCGCCACGTACAACGTGTTCGCCGCCGCGCGGGCGGCCGGGATCAAGCGGATCGTCTGGGCGTCCAGCGAGACGGTGCTCGGGCTGCCGTTCGACACGCCGCCGCCGTACGCGCCGGTCGACGAGGAGTACGCGCCCCGCCCCGAGTCGACGTACTCGTTGAACAAGGCTCTTGAGGAGGAGATGGCCCGGCACTTCTGCCGGTGGGACCCGGAGCTGGTCATGGTGGGTCTGCGCTTCTCCAACGTGATGGACGTCGAGGACTACGCGCCGTTCCCCTCGTTCGACGCCGACCCGCAGCTGCGCCGGTGGAACCTGTGGGGCTACATCGACGCGCGCGACGGGGCCCAGGCGGTCGAGCGCGCGCTCGCGCACGACCAGCCCGGTGCCGACGTCTTCGTCATCGCCAACGCCGACACCGTCATGACCCGGTCCAGCGCCAGCCTGATGGCCGAGGTCTACCCAGGCGTCGAGATCCGCAAGGAGCTGGGTGAGCACGAGACCCTGCTCAGCATCGACAAGGCCCGCCGGGTGCTGGGTTACGAGCCGCGGCACTCATGGCGAGACCACGCCGACGTGCTGTAGGTGTCGGGTGGAGGCTCATAAACAGTTTTGACGTTACGAAACATCGATCATTGTTAACCGGGCTGTTCGCGCTACCGCGTCTCCTCTTACCTTTCGGCGCAGCCCTCCGAATTCGGCGTCACCCGGACGCGAATCGCGGAGTCGGCACCTTGGAGGAGATCACCCGTGTTGCAACGACTCC
This sequence comes from Micromonospora sp. NPDC050795, assembly GCF_044456785.1. Classification (NCBI taxonomy): domain Bacteria; kingdom Bacillati; phylum Actinomycetota; class Actinomycetes; order Micromonosporales; family Micromonosporaceae; genus Micromonospora; species Micromonospora sp. NPDC050795. The sequence continues at coordinate 34,318 of NZ_JBITGE010000041.1, forward strand.
CAGCCGCTGGCTTCGCGCTCGTTCTGGCGCTAACCGGGGCCATCGGCGTCGGTGGCCCGGCCCAGGCCGAGCCGACCGGCACCATCAGGTACGCGGACGGCCCGAACGCGGTGGCCGACCGCTACATCGTCACGCTGAAGTCCACGGCGTTGGCGGCCTCTGCCGTCGACACCAAAGCCCGTGAGCTGACCGCCCGCTTCGGTGGCCAGACCCGACACGTCTATGGGTCGGCCCTGCCCGGCTTCTCGGTGACCATGGCCGCGAAGCAGGCGCAACAACTGGCCGCCGACCCGTCCGTCGCGTCCGTCGAGCAGGTCCAGCGCATCGGCGTACTCGACACCCAGACGAACCCGCCGAACTGGGGAGACGACCGGATCGACCAGCGCAACCTGCCGCTGAACCAGACTTTCACCTACCCGGCCAACCCGGGCCAGGGGGTCACCGTCTACGTCCTCGACACCGGCATCAACGCCAACCACACCGAGTTCACCGGCCGGGTGCGGCAGGGCACCGACATGGTGGACAACGACAGCACCCCACAGGACTGCCACGGACACGGCACGCACGTCGCCGGCACCGCCGTGGGCACCACATACGGAATCGCCAAGAAAGCCGGCGTGGTCGCCGTGCGGGTGTTGAACTGCCAGGGCAGCGGCACGAACGACGACCTGATCGCGGGAATCAACTGGGTACGCGCCAACGCGCAGAAGCCGGCCGTGGTCAACTACAGCATCGGCTGCGGCAGCCGGTGCACCAGCCAGGCGATGGACAGTGCCGTCACCAGCCTGATCGGCTCCGGTGTGCAGTTCGTGCAGGCAGCCGGCAACTCCTCGGACGATGCCTGCTACTACAGCCCGCAGGCGGTCACCGCGGCCATCACGGTCGGTAACAGCACCAGCTCCGACGCACGCAACAGCAGCAGCAACTACGGCTCCTGCCTGGACATCTTCGCTCCTGGCACCAGCATCGTCTCGGCGTCCTACTCCAGCAACAACGGCAGCGCCACGATGACGGGCACCTCGATGGCGTCACCGCACACGGCCGGTGCGGCGGCGTTGTATCTCGGAGCGAACCCCACGGCGACTCCCGCCCAGGTTCGGGCGGCGCTTGTGGACAACGGCACCACCAGCAAGATCACCAGCCCGGGCAGCGGCTCGCCGAACGTCCTGCTCTACACCGGGTTCATCGGTGGCACCGATCCCGGTCCGGGCAGCCCGTCGGTGACCAACCCGGGTAACCGCACCTCGGCTGTCGGCCAAGCGGTCGACGTGCAGGTGCAGGGCAGTGGCGGCACCACCCCGTACACCTGGAGCGCCTCGGGGTTGCCGGCCGGCCTCACCATCAGCACGTCCACCGGGCGGATCACCGGCAGCGCCACCACGGCGGGCACCTCGAACGTGACGGTGACCCTCACCGACGCGGCGGACCGGACCGCGCAGGCCACCTTCACCTGGACGGTGACCAGTGGTGGCGGAGGCTGCACGCCGGCGCAGCTCGTCGGTAACCCGGGCTTCGAGAGCGGCACCTCGCCGTGGACCGCGACGGCGAACGTGATCGGCACCTGGTCGCAGTACCCGGCGCGCTCCGGCACCCGTAACGCCTGGCTGAACGGCGGCGGCCGGGTGCAGACCGACACCGTGTCGCAGTCGCTGACGATCCCGGCCGGATGTGCCACCGCAACGCTGCGGTTCTGGATCCGGATCACCACCGCCGAGTACGAGAACCTGGCCTACGACCGGTTGACGGTCACCCTCGGTGGCACCACGGTGGCCAGCTACTCGAACCTGGACAGGACCACTGGCTACGTCGAGAAGGCGATCAACGTCAGCCAGTTCGGCGGGCAGACCGCCACGCTGACGTTCAACGGGGTGGAGGACTGGTCGTACCAGACCAGCTTCGTGATCGACGACGTGACGGTCAGCGTGAGCTGACCGACGGCGCCGGAATGGGAGTGAGTGGCCGAAGGTCGCTCACTCCCATTCCCAGCGCATGCCCACGATCCCCGGCGGGACGTCGGAAGCGATCAGGTGGGCCCCGTGGGTGGACCCGATCCACGCCTCCCAGACACCCTGGTCGGGCGCGTGCAGGCCCCGTCGTTCGAAGCGGTGACAGCGGGCCGGTACGGCGTCGTGGTCGAACTGCACCTGCAGGACGTACTCACTGACCGGGGTGGAGAATCCCCGGTAGTAGTTGTCCGTCGGCTCCTGCGAGGTGCTGAGAAAGTCGTATTCGATGACCACGGTGTCGCCCTGGGCCAGCATCCGGTCGAAGATGATCTCCGCGACGAGCAGGCCCGAGCTGTGGTCCCCACGGACCCGGCCGACCCGGCAGTTGCGGACCGCGTTGATCCGGGTCGAGGCCGTCAGGTCGTCGGAGCGGAAGATGCCCACCGTCCGCGAGACCCGGTCGGTGTTGGCCCGCAGCACCTGCCGGCAGGTCAAGCGGATCTCCTGGCGTCGGTCGCCGACCACGTAGAGGTCGTGCAGGCTGAGCCGGGTCAGCTCGTGGTAAAGCCACCGGTCGACCTCGGCGACCATCTTGGCGACGCTGGTGCCGTCGCTGAAGAGGCGGTCGATCTCAATCGTTCCCGGTGGTTGGCTCAGCCAGCGGCCCCGAGGCCGGCGCGGGCCGAGTTGCACGATCAGCGACTCGGCCGGCAGCGACAGGATCGCCTCAAGGAGCCGGACCGCCTTGATCGACTCCGGGCGCTCCGGCCGGCTGCGACCGCGTCGCCAGTAGCTCAACGTGGTGAGACTGACGCTGACCCCGGCCGTCGACAGCTTCTCCTGGATCTCCTCCAGCCGCATGCCGCGGTCCTCGATGGCGAGGTGGAGGGCCGCCGAGAACGGACCGGTACGCAGCGCGTGCGCCAGGTCCCGGCCCAGCTCGCTACGGGCCTTCTCCATGTCGGCTGAGTATGGTCACGTCGCAGCCCTCGCGCCAGCGGTGCGACGTCTCAGCGTGCCGCCTGGTAGGCACGACCGACGGCGGTGGCGGTGCTGCCGGTACGGAACAGGCCGGTCTGGTCCTTGTCGGTGGCGGGCAGGCCGAACCACGCGTACCGCTGAAGCCAGGACAGCCCACCCAGCATCTTCGTCGCCGCGGTGAGGAACGCGGCCTGCTGCGCCTGGGTGGGGAAACGGACGCCGTTGGAGAAGTCGATCAGGGCGAACTCGGTGAGCCAGACCGGCAGGTTGTACCTGTCGTGCACGGCCTGGAGGTACGACTTGAGCTGGTTGACCGCGTTGGCCGTGGTGAAGTCGCCGCCGTACCAGTGCAGGGCGATGAAATCGACCCGGTAGCCGCGCTGCTTGGCCCCGGCCATGAACCGGTCGAGCCACTCGCCCTGCCGGTCGCCACCCCACGCCACCGCCGGGCTGCCCAGCGGCAGGCCGGTGGCCTGCAACTGCGGCCACAGCTCAAGCGCCTGCTCGACGGTCATCTCGGCCTGGCCCTTCAGGTCCGGCTCGTTGAAGCCGAGCAGGTAACGGCCGTTCTGCTTGGCCTGTTGCAGATTGCTCGCGGTGACGCTCTTCGCCCCCCAGATCATCGGGACGAACTCGGTGCCCTGCGGGCTGGTGACGCCCTGGTGCTTCACGTCCCAGGTGTAGTACCAACTCGCCCCGGAGTTGGCCAACGCCTGGCTGACGCCGTCGAAGGTCCACACGCCGACGCCCTTGCGCTTCGAGGTCACCGCGGTGGCGGCCGGGGCGACCGGACGCCCGGATGTCGGCTTCGCCGCCGGCGTCGACGTGGGAGCCGTCCCCGTCGGGCTCGCCGTGGCGGCGGGCGTGGTCGCGGCGGGTGTGCCCGGCAGCGGGCTCGTGGACGGTGACGCGTCGAGCGCCTGCGTCGCCGCCGGGGCGGGCGTCGGCCCGGTCGGCTGCACCACGACGATCACACCCGTCACGAGTACGGCGACCGCGGCGGCCACGAGGAGCGGCCACAGCAGCCGCCTCGCGCCGTTCGGGAGGCGGCCGAGCATCCCGCGTCGGGGTTCCGCGTGGACGCCCCGGTTTCCCCTCGCGGCGTCCGCCTCACCCTGGCCGGTTGAGCGCATCGATTCCACTCCTTCACGTGGTCGCACTGCTGACGAGCGAGGAGAGTGGTGGTTGATCGCACCAACTCCTCCCCCTCAGGAGACTTGCCGACCGTACGGGGATAACGGTTTCGCCGGCGCGAGCACCGAGCGCAGGGTCCGCTCGGTGCTTCGATCGTCTTCCGGTCACCGTCAGTGATAGACCGCGTCCACTATGCTCGACGCTGCCCGGATCGATGATCGCCGGGGTCAGGAAGGATCTCATGAACGCTGACCCGGATGAGGCCCTGCTACGTGATCTCGTGTGGCCGGTGGTACGGGACTTCTCACCAGCCGAGCGAGACGAACTCTTCCCGCTGCTGAGCGCGGCCTACTTCGCCGACCCGAAAGCCTTCGCCCGTAACGGAGCGGTCGGCGGGCCGCTCGCGTTCGGGCTGCCCGAACTCGCGGTGATCGTCACGCCAGCTCTCCTGGCCGCGATGAGCGAGGTCGTCCGGTACGTGGTCACCGAGGCGGCGTTGAAAGGCGTGAAGGTGACGGCCGACGTAATCCGACGCCTGTTCGGAATCCGTCGTCGTCCAGATCCCGCCCTCGACGAGAGGGCGCCGCTGACGCTGACCGCCGAGCAGTGGATGGAGGTCCGTCGGATCGTTGAGCGCGTGGCCCGTCAGGGTGGCGTCCCCGCAGACCAGGCGAAGCTCATCGCCGACGCGGTGGTAGGTCAAGGTCAGGTCGATGGTGGCCCGGCGTGACCGGAGCTTGGTGCCGGCGGCGTCCACCCTACGGTTCGCGCTTCTGGCTGCGGTGGTCCTTGCCACCAGCGGGTTCGTCTTCCTGAGCGTCTACACGTTTCTCCCGGACCGACTGCACCGTCTGACGGCGGTCATCGAGGTGTGTGAGGCCGAGCGATCGGCAGCACCCGGTTGGTTCGACACGCCGATAGTCACCGAGGAGGATGCTCAGCGGTCGGACGCCGCCCACCGCCGGATGAGCGAGTGCCTCGCCCCCGCGCTCGTCGACCAGGTGGCCTTCGTCGCCGCCGGTGTCGCCCTGCTGATGGGTGTGGCGCTGGCGTCGTACCTGTCGCACCCCTGGTGGATCGTACGTCGACGTAGGTTGAGACGCTTGTCGGAGAGCACAGCGCCACAGCTGTTCGGTCACCTGGAACAGCTCAGCCGCGAGATGGGCCTCGACCCATCACCGGACTGGCGCTTCGCGCCCTCCGCCCGCACAACCGGTGGCCAGGCATTCGGGCTGCCCTGGCACCGATACGTGCAACTCGACGCCGGGCTGCTGCTGCTCCACACCACCGACCGGCCCGCCTTCCGGGCGGTGGTGCTGCACGAGTTGGCGCACCTTCGTCATGAGGACGTGGACCGGACCTACCTGACCATTGGCATCTGGCGATCCTTCGTCGCCGTCGCGCTCCTGCCCTACCTTGTCCTGGCCGTGCACCCCGAGTTGTTCCGCACGCCGTTCGACTGGCAGTGGCGCGACGTCCAACTCGTGGATGATCCGGGCCCGACGGCGTACCGCCTCGGCTCGCTGCTGGTGCTGACCGCTGTGGTGTACCTGACCCGCAACGCGATCCTGCGCGTCCGGGAGACCCACGCCGACGTCGCCGCCGCGACACACGGCAGCGGGGACGCGCTGCGGGCCGTCCTCGAGCGGCTGCCGACGCACCGGTACCTGTGGAGCAGGTGGGGAACCCACCCGGATCCGCGTCGGCGGCTCGCCACCGTGGCGGACCACCGGTTGCTGTCCACCGTCGGTCTGTGGGATCTGGCCGGCGTCGGTATCGCGACCGGTCTGGTCTGCGCCAACGCCGGCTTCCTGGTGGGCCTCAACGTGTTGAGCGATCCTCGGCTGGCGCTCGCGGCGGTCGGTTTCCTCGTCGGCACGGTCGCCGTCGCGTTGCTCGCGGTGGCGATCTGGCGGACCGTCGCGATCGACCCCGTCCGGTCGCCGTCGGCGCTGACCTGGCTGGTCGGCCCCGTCGTGCTCGCCGCCGGCTGTGCGGGCGGTTCGTTGCTGTCCCTTCAGGTGGCCCAGACCGTGCAGGTGCCGGGCGGCGTGGTCGGCCCGTCGGCCCGGGTCGTCTCGACACTGCTGTTGATGACGGCCGGCGTGCTGATCGCCGGCTGGATCACGTCGACGACCCGGGGCGTGCTCAGCGCGCCGGGAACTACGTCGTGGGCCATGCCAGCCGTGGTGGTGATTGCGGCCCTCCTCGGCGGCCTCCTCTTCGCCGTCTGGCTGCCCGCCAGCGCGGTCCCGAGCGGCTTCGCGATCCGCTGGGGTGGGACTCCGGCGATCGGCGCGGACATTGGCTGGTACCGGGGCATCGCGAGATGGGCGGACCTGCGCTTCGACCCCGCGTACCGGTTGGTGTTCAACCCGCTCACGCTGCCCTTGCTGACGTTGCTCTGGCTCGCCCCGGCGCTCATCCGCAGGGGCCGGACCGGGGGGACACCGGATCAGCAGCCGCTGAGACTGGGGCTCGCGCTCACCGTCGGCGCCATCGGCGCGGCCTGCGTGCTGGTGATCGGAGCCGCGATGCCCTTCGTGGCCAGGGCCGCACTACCGGCCTGGGCTCGCCAGCAGGAGGTGGTGGACGGCGTTGCGTTCTTCGCGATCTACGATGCCGCGGGCGTCACCATCGCGGCCGTCGTCGTGGCGGTCGTGTTGGGGGTGATCGTGGCGCTGCCCGGCCCACACCGGCCGGCCCTGGCGGTCCTGGCCGGCTCGACGACGGCGGTGCTGTCCGCTCTGGTGCTCTTCTTCGTGACGGACCCGATCGCCTGCCGCGTCAACGTCTGGGACTTCTCGCCGGCACCGACCCGATGCTTCGGCGTGGTGTACGCCCAGTCGTTCTCCCGGGTCACCCACGAGATCATCGTGCACGGCATCATCCTCGCGATACCCGTCATGGTCCTGGCCGCGGCACTCGGCGCCGCCTACCGGCGTCGAGTGCCGCGGATCGTCCCCGCCACCCGGCCGACCGGGCCACTCGGCAGAGCCGCCACCGGGGCGCTGCTGATCCTGTTGGTGGCGTTCATCGTCTATCTGAGCCTGCTCATCCTGCCGCTGGCCCATGACGACTGGCTCCGGCGCACCGTCGGCTAGCGTCACGACCTTCGACTGCCGAGTGAGCAGGCGGCAGATGATCAGCCTTTCAGGCCGGTGTGGGCCAGTCCCTCGATGAACTGCCGCTGCGCGATGACGAAGACGACCAGGACGGGCATCGCCGTCATCGAGGCCGCCGAGAGTTGTACGTCCCACATCGGGCCGCCGTACGCGTCGACGAACTGGGTCAGCGCCTGCGGCAGGGTGAACTTCTCCGGAGTGGACAGGAAGACGATCGGCTCCAGGTACAGGTTCCAGCTGTGCAGGAAGGTGAAGATCGCCACCGCGCCGAGGGCCGGGCGGGCCAGCGGCAGCGCGATCCGCCAGAAGGTCGCCAGCCGGCCCAGCCCGTCCACCCGGGCGGCTTCCTCCAACTCGCCGGGCAGGGTGATGAAGAACTGCCGCATGATGAAGGTGGCCAGCACACTGGGCGCGCCGAGCGTCGGCACCAGGATCAGCGGCCAGTGGGTGTCGATCAGCCCGACCAAGTTGAACATCTGGAACAGCGGCACGATGGTCACCTCGCTCGGGATCAGCAGGCCCACCAGCACCACCAGGAAGAGCGCGTGCTGACCGCGGAACCGGATTCGGGCGAACGCGTAGCCGGCCAGCGACGAGACGGCGAGGGTGCCGACGGTAACCACCGCGGCGATGTACGCGCTGTTGAGGTACTGCTGGGCGAACGGTTGCAGCTCGAACACCCGCCGGTAGGCCGAGAAGCTCAGCTCGGTGGGGATCAGCGGCGGAGGGAACGCGAAGATGTCGGCGACCGGCTTGAACGACGAGGTGACCATCCACCAGGTCGGGAAGACGAACGGGATGGCCAGCAGGCAGATCAGCCCGTAGATCGCCACCCGGGCCCGCAAGGGCAGCCTATTGTTCATGGAAGACCCACTTCCTGCGCATCCGCCACTGCACGACGGTCAGCGTCAGCACGATCAGAAACAGCAGCACCGACAGCGTCGAGCCGTACCCAAACTGGTGGAACTGGAAGGCCTGCTGGTAGAGGTAGTAGACGAGCACTGTGGTCGACGTGCCCGGGCCGCCCTGGGTGAGCACGGCGATCTGGGCGAAGACCTGTAGTGCGCCGACCACGGTGATGATCGAGGTCAGCAGGATGGTCGGGCTGATCAGCGGCACTGTGATCCGACGGAACTGGGTCCACCGGCTCGCCCCCTCGACCCGGGCCGCCTCGTAGAGTTCGGCGGGGACGCCCTGCAACGCGGCGAGGAACAGCACCATGTTGAGGCCGACGTTCTTGACCACCTGGACGACGATCACCGACAGCAGGGCGGTCCATTCGCCGCGCAGCCAGTTGGGACCGTCCAGGCCGACCGCGCCGGCCACCCCGTTGACACCGCCGTTGTCCTGGAGCAGGAAACCCCAGACGATCGTCCAGGCGACGAGCGAGACCACCACCGGTGAGAAGAACAGCGTCCGGAACACCACGGTGCCGCGTAGCCGCTGGTTGAGCAGTACGGCGAGCAGCAGGGCCAGGGCGAGGTTGAACACGACCAGGCCGACGGAGAAGAACAGCGTGCTCCGGAGTACGCCCGGCAGCTTCGGGTCGTCGACCAACTCGCGGTAGTTGTCGGTGCCCACGAAGTCGAAGGTGTCCGCGAGCACGTTCCACTCGTGCAGGCTGTACCAGACCACCAGGCCGAGCGGCAGCAGCACGAAGAGGGCCGTACCCACCAGTTGTGGGGTCACGAAGAGCAGGCCGGCCAGCTGGTCACGTCGACGACTGGTCCACCACCCGCGTCGCGGCGACGCTGCCGTGCCGCCCGGGGCGGGCCGGGGCTCAGCCCGACCCGCCACGTTGTCCGTCAGGACCGGCATCGCTGATCCCCTACTTCGCCAACAGCGGGTTGATCGCCGAGCAGACCCCGTCGAGCACGGTCCGCACGTCGGCGTCGGCCTTCCACATCGGGTCCAGCGCCGAGCGCACGGCCTGGCTCAGCTCGGCCTGCCCGGTGTGGTTGGGCTTCACCACCCCGTTGGCGATCCCGTCGATCACGACGCTCTGCAACTGCTCCGGCTTGAGCAGGGGATTGGTCTTGGCCAGCGTCGCCGCGGTGAGCAGCGGGGTACGCGGCGGCGGGAAGAACTGCGCCAGCTTGGCGGAGTTGGCGGGACTGGTGAGGAAGGCCAGGAAGTCCGCGGCGACGGCGGCGTGCTTGCCCTTCTTCAACACACCCATGCCACCCTGACCGATCACCGAGTAGTTGCCCTTCGGGCCGGCCGGCAGCGGCACCAGGTCCCAGCCGAACTTCTGCTTCTCGAGCAGCGAGGCCCGGGAGATCTGGGTGATCGTCATGCCGGCCTCGCCGGCGAAGAAGTCGGCGGCGGTACCCGGGCCGGGCAGTGCCTTCGCAGTGAAGATCGCCTGGTGCAGGAAGGTCATCGCGTCGACCATCTCGCCGGCGTTGAAGCCGCAGGTCTTCCCGTCCGCGCTCCACGCCTGGGCGCCCCAGCCGGTCCAGATGGTGGAGAGGTTGTCCCAGCCCTTGTAGTCGAAGTCCCGCACCACCAGGCCGGCCTTGCCGGTGCGGGCTGCCACCGCCGAGGCGGTGGTCACCGCGTTCTCCCAGGTCCACGCCTTGGCGGCGATCAGCTCGGCCGGGCTCTTCGCGCCGGCGGCCTTGACCAGGTCGGTGTTGACGAAAATGCCGAACGGTGAGGTGGAGAACGGATAGCCGTAGAGCTTGCCGTCGGCCTGCCACAGCTTGGTCGCGGCCGGCGCCAGCTCGTCGAAGGCGTACCCGTCGGTCTTGCGCAGGGTCTCGTCCAGCGGCAGCAGCGCGCCCGAGGAGACGAAGTCGGGAGCCGCGTTCTCCAGCACCCAGGCCAGGTCGGGCGGGTTTCCGCCGGCGATCTGGGTGGTCAACGTGGTGGTGTAGCTCTCGAACGGGATCGGGTCGAAGGTGATCTTTGCGACGTTGGGGTGGCTGCTCTGGTACTCCGCCGCGATCTCGTTGAACAGCTTCAGGTGTGCCTCGTTCGCCGACCAGGTGGTCATCCGCAGCGAGACCGGGCCGTCGGAGCCGGCGCTGTCGCCGCCGCCGCACGCGCTCAGGCCGAGCATCGCGGCGAGCGCGACGACAGCCGTCAACCGTTTCCTCATCAGGGTTCTCCCTCAGTAGCCGGCGATGTCGGGCCAGCGCAGCTCGACGCCCTCGTCGGCGAGGCGGTTCTGGAATTCGGCCAGCAGGCCGGGGGTGTAGCGCACCGCGCGGGGAGTGACCCGGCGGGCCAGGCAGAAGTCCGCGAGCAGACCGGCGACCTCGCCGATGTTCCACTCCACGGGGTGCAGGCGGTACGAACCGTTGGTGATGTGGGTGGTGCCGATGTTCTTCCCGGCGGGCAGCAGGTTCTCCACCCGCCGAGGGATCAGGGCGCCGAGTGGGATCTCGAAGGGACACGAGGCCACGTCGACGTAGTTGTCCCCGCCGGTGGACGGGTGCAGGTCGATGCGGTACATGCCGACGCCGACCGCATCCGGGTAGCTGGCCGCGCCCTTGTCGCCGCGTACCGCCAGGGAGAGGTCCTGCTCGACGACCGTGTACTCGGCGCGGATGCGCCGCGCCTCACGGATGTACGGGGCCTGGGCCAGACCGCTGTGCGCGACGTCGCCGCCGGTGCTGATGCCACCGGTGCCGGTGACGTCACCCCGCAGCCGCAGCCCGGGGAAGCCGGACCCGCCGTCGGCGCGGGGCGCTTCGGTCTGCAGCCAGTAGAGCACCGACAGGGAGAGCTCCCGCGCCGCCTCGATCTGGTGGGCGGGGTCGGGCACGTCGATCAGCGGCTGCTCGAAGTAGTCGATCATCGGCCAGTTGACCAGGCAGATGTCGCTGTCGTAGCTGCCCGGGACGAAGCTGCGCCGAGCGGCGATCCGGCGGAACGTCCACAGGTTGCCGTCGCCCGGACTCAGCCGCTGGTCGGCCATGACCAGCCACGGGTCGTCGTCCGGGTTCGGGGTGAAGCTGCGCTCGGAGATCTCCAACGTGCGCGGGTTGGGGGAGCGGAAGGAGAGCATCCGGTCGCCCCAGAACGGCGGCTGGTACGCCCGCCAGAAGTCGTAGCGGGCCGGCCGGTCGATGGTGTGGTCACCGTCGACGTGGTCGACAGCGAAGCAGACCGAGAACGCCTGCATGTTCTCCGGCTGCGCCTCGTCCGGCGCGCTCGGCTCCCCGGTCTCGCCCCGCGACTCGAAGCCGGTGACGTACTCGGTGCCGGTCAACGGCAACAGTTCGCCGGTCTCGGTGGCGTCCAGCACGTACGGCGCGACCACGTGTACCCGTTCGCCGCTGTTCCGGTGCGCCAGGGTCACCCCGGTCACCCGGTCGCCGTCGGTGTCGGCCCCCACCGGCAGGTACGGCTGGAGCAGTCGCAGCCGGCCGGCCCCCCGGTACGGCGCGAGCATCGCCTCCAGCACCGCGACCGCGACCCGTGGCTCGTGGCATAGCCGGCTCACGTGCCCGGCCCCCGGATTGAGGGCTGTGGCCTGACGGGCCCGATCGGTGAGCGGGTAGTAGGCGCGGTAGTAGTCCCGGATGCCGTCGCGCAGCTTGCGGTAGCTGGCGGTGACGCCGAACTGCTCGACCCAGGAGTGCTCGTCGGGCGGTACGGCCTGGCTGGTGAGCTGACCGCCGAGCCAGTCGTACTCCTCGCTCAGCACGACCGAACGGCCGGCGCGCAGCGCGGCGAGGGCCGCGGCGACGCCACCGAGTCCACCGCCGACGATCAAGACTTCGGCCTGCATCTCTGGCAAGAGCTGTCCTTTCACGGGTTCACCTTCGGCGGCGCGAGGGTGGCGCCGTCGACGGGCTGGCAGGGCACCAGCCGCTGCGGCACGGTTTCCGGGTCCGCCTCCAGCAGCCCGGTCAACACCTCGACCGACTGCCACCCCATCTCGCGGCGGGGGATGCGGAAGCCTGTGAAGTCGATGTCGGTGCTGGCCGGTCGGGTCGGGTCGCCGAGCGCCAGGATGGACAGGTCGCCCGGGATGTCCAGGCCCCGTTCGCGGGCGACTTGGGCGATGGCCACACCGTCGGCGTACTCCTCGACCACCGCCGCCGTGACGCCCGCCGCGAGCAGCGCGTCGAGCAGTTCGGCGGGGGAGTGGTCGGTGGTCGGCAGGTGCCGTGGCGTGCGTCCGGCCTCGTCGAGCGCGGCCCGGAAGCCGCGCATCCGGTCGGCGTGCGACTCGGGGCCCGCGCCCTGGCCCAGGTAGGCCAGTGCGGTGTGCCCCGCGGCCAACGCGCGGCGCACCACGGCGGCGGTGGCGGTCGGGTAGTCGGCGCCGACGTACGGCACGGGCCCGCCCGCGTCGTCGCGGCGGCCGACCGAGACGAACGGTTGACCCTCGGTGACCAGCCGGGTCAGCTCGTCGCGGTCCAGCGATCGACCGAGCAGGACGCAGCCATCGGCCAGGCGGAGGCGGTTGTCGTCGTGGAATATCCGCCGCCGGCCGCCCGCCACCGGCGCGCTGGTGAGCAGCAGCAGGTCACAGCCGAGCCGTTCGGCGCACTCCTCGATGCCGACCAGGAACGGGTGGTAGAAGTCGCCGGTGCCGGTCGGGAAGACCGGCTCGTAGGTGAAGACGCCGAGGATGCGGTTGTGCCGCGCGGCGAGCCGGCGGGCGACCGGGTCGGCGACGTATCCGGTGGTGCGGATGGCGTGCAGGACCCGTTCCCGGGTTTCCGGCGCGATCCTGACGTTGCCGTCGTCGCGGCCGTTGAGCACCAGAGAGACGGTCGCCTGGCTGACGCCGGTCATCCGGGCGATGTCGTGCTGGGTGACTCGCCTGCGCGAACCAGTCACGTTCCGTGTCCAATCGTTACCGAGGTAATACGCATTAGCGTCGGTGAGGTGAAATGGTGCGGCGCACCCGGCGTCGCCGTCAAGACCCTCGGGCGGAGAAGTTCTGCCGACGAAAGCCGCTCGATAATTCGTATTAGCACCTTGACGGTCGACTGAGGACCCGACCAGACTCGTGGATGACGACCCCGGGCCACCGCCAGGCAGCCACCTCACCGACAGTGACGCCGGCTGCGCTCTCGCCCGTGCCTCCCGGGTCGCCGCCGCGCCACCACCCACGCTCCGCGATCGACGAGCGTCCCCTCACGATCGGAGACACCAAGATGGCACACGCGTACCCGAATCCGCCCTCCGGCCGACCCACCGAGCTGAGCCGGCGTGGGCTGTTGCGTGGCGCGGCGCTGCTCGGCGCCGCCTCCGCGGCCGGCGGGGTCGGCCCCCTGCTCCAGGGCACACCGGCGTTGGCCGGGCCGGCCGGTTTCCCCAGCTACCGCTACGTCCGCGACGCGTTCGACAGCCCACTGGCCTACAACCCCACCGGAGAAACGATCTTTCCCTGCGTACGCGGGGTCTACGACAAGATCACCGGTGCCAAGGGGCGCTACTACCTCTACTACGCCCCGCACGACTCGCCCGGCGGGATCTGCCTCGCCTACGCCGACAGGCTGGAGGGCCCCTACACCGAGCACCCCGGCAACCCCATCGTCGACCGGGCGCTACCGACCACGACGGTCAGCCACGTCTCATCACCGCACGTCGTCTGGAACGCCTCCAGCAGGGAGTTCTTCCTCTACTTCCACGGGGAGAACACCACCACCCGGGTGGCCCGGTCCCGAGACGGCATCACCTTCAGCGACGAGACGCCGATCCTGAGCACCAGGCTCGTACCGAACACCACCGAGACGTCGTACGCCCGGGTCTTCGAGCACCGGGTGACCGGGCTCGCCAACAAGTACGTGATGCTCTACATGGGAGCGCACACCGTTCGGCCCGGCACCCGGAAGATCTTCTGGGGTTGGTCGCCGAACGGCTGGGACCAGTGGCAGTTCGCGCCGGAGCCGCTGATCTCGCCGGCCGGCGACGGCCTGAGCGACATCTCCGCACCACATCTGCTCACCCGCAACGGCACCGCGTACGTCGTCTACCACGGCGGTGACGGTCGAATGCACCTCACCGAGGTCGGCAACGCCTTCGACCGGGAGGTGCATCTCGGGGTGTTCCACAGCCCGATCGCCTCCGACAACGGTCGGGTCGCGTCACCGAGCTTCGGCACCGACGGCGGCGTGGGCTACATGATCTACGAGGCGGGTCCACGCCTGGGCGCCCGGATCTGCGTGGCCCGGGCGGTCTGACCCTCGCCACCGAGGGCTTTTTCGAGCGGGTCACCGACGGCCGCATCGCCGTACACCGGGAACAGGTGATCACCGAGTTGCTGGTCGAGGGTGGCCGGCCCGCCGCGCGCCTGGCCGACGGCACGGTGCTCCCCGCCGACCTGGTGATCTGCGGTACGGGCTTCCGCCAGCACGTGCCGTTCTTCGACGAGGCGTTGCACGCCCGGCTCCAGGACGACGCCGGCAATTTCATGCTCTACCGGCAGATCCTGCCGATCGGCGTGCCGCGGCTGACGTTCGCCGGCTACAACTCGTCGTTCTTCAGCCCGCTCAGCGCGGAGATGGATAAAATACGCAGATAGGGATCAGGTGGGGCCGGTTGGCGAGGGAGGCTGGGGGACGATGGCAGCGGAACGGGGTCACCGCACTGGTGCGCCCGTGCCGACGACCCTGGCCGGCTGAGCCGTCCCGCCGTCCGTGCTGACGCGCACCGAGTTCTTCCGTGGGCTCGGGGACAGCAAGAGCCCCCGCTCGGCGACCGTCCTGGAACTGCTCTTCGACATCGTCTACGTCTTCGCGCTGGCCCGCCTCGCCGGGCGGGTCGCCGACGACCTCACCATCGTCCGGCACACACTGCTGTCCGAGGCCGGCCAGACCGTCCTGTTCTTCACGGCGATGTGGATGATCTGGTCGCTCAACGCCCTCCTGGCGAGCACCTACGACCCTCGGCGCCCCGATCTGCAGGCCGTCCTGTTGGCGACGATGTTCGGCACGCTGGTGCTGGCTGTCACGTTGCCACAGGCATTCGGCCAACGGGGCGTGATATTCGCCTGCACCTACGTGATCATCCAGGTCGGCCGACCGCTCTTCCTGGTGTTCGCTCTGCGGGGTCACGCGGGTCAGGCGTTCTCGCTGCGGGTGCTGACCTGGCACCTGGCGTCCAGTGTGCTCTGGATCAGTGGCGGCATCAGCGGTGGTCTCGGCCGGGGCATCTTCTGGACCCTCGCTCTCGCCATCGAGTTGGTCGGTGCCGCCACCACCTACCCCCTGCCCCGCATGGGCAAGCGGCAGCTCACCAGCCTGGGGGTCACCGTCTCGCAGGAGCATCTCGCCGAGCGGTACAACCAGTTCTTCATGATCGCTCTCGCCGAGGTGGTGCTCGAAGCTGGCGCAGCGGTCAGCTTCCCGGGCTTCACCACCGAGGGAACGATCGCCCTCATCGCCGCGTTCGTGGCGGTCGTCTCGTTTTGGCGGATCTACTTCTACCACGTCAGATCCGGTTCCGCCTCGACGCCGAGCGGGGAGGGGATCCAACTGTCGCGGTGGGCGAGCTACAGCCTGCTGTTGATCGTCGGTGGCATCATCTGCACCGCCGTCGGCTTCGGACAGGTCATCGAGGATCCGCACCCGCCGATCGACTGGGCTCTGGTGGCCATCATCTTCGGCGGCCCGGTGCTGTTCCTGATCGGTCGGAGCGTCCTGGAAAAGGAGAACCGATCCGCGCCACGGTGTCGGGCGCTGTACTTCGGCGCGGCGGCGCTGATCCTGGCGGCCCCGCCGATGGTGCTGCTCCCGCCGATCGCCGTGGCGGCCGTCGCGGCCGTGATCCTGGCCGGCATCACCGTGTACGACCAGCGTGCCCACAAGCGTGGGTCGGAGACCAACCCGACGCTGTGACGATCTGTTGCGGGCCGGCGACCGGTCCGCGTATGGTCGTCGGGCACGCCGTCGAGCTGGAAGGAGGTCAGAACAATGTCCGATGTTCTGCGCCCCCTCCGCGCTCCGGCGTCCGCGCGGATCTGATCCGGGGCGCGCGCTTCCCGGAGGACCAACCCATGACTGATCTGGTCATCCGTCCGCTCGTCGCGGGCGAGGAAAACCTGTTCGACTCCATGCCTGATCCGCTGCCCCAACTGCGCCAGGTCGCGTACGCCGACGGGATCGCCGGTGGCGGCTACCGTCCCGAGAACACGTGGGTCGCGCTGCGCGCCGGGCGGTTGGTCGGCCGTGCCGCCTGGCTCCTCCCCCCGGGTGCGGTCGGTGCCCCGTGGTTGGAACGGTTCGACCTGGATGCCGAGCCGGAGGTGGGCGCCGAGCTGCTGCGCGCCGCCCACGAGGCGCTGGGCGGTCCCGGTCTGTACTACGCCGCACTGCCGGCGCACTGGCGGCGTCGGCCCGAGGTGCTGGCCGTGGTGCGGGCACCCATGGCGGCCGCTCGCCTCGCCGGGCTGGTCGAGCGGGGGGAGCGACTCCGCTGCTCCTGGACTGGCACACCCCTGCCGGCATCCTCCGGTCGGTACGACTTCCGTGCGCCGGTCGACGTGGCGGAGGTCAACGCCCTGGTCGCCAGAATCGCCGAGCCGGACGTGCTGACTGGCGTCGAGATCGCGCGAGCGGTCGGCGGCGTCGACCTCGCCACCGACCCGCTGGCCTGGTTGGGCGACGACACCGGGCAATGGCGCGTTGCGGTGGACGCCGGTGAGCCGGTGGGCCTGGCCGGTACGGCCGGAGACGCCTGCTACCCCCTGTTCGCCTATCTCGGCCTGCTCGACGAGGCCGTCCGGCCCGAGCTGCTGGCCGAGGCGGTCCGGGTGCTGGCCGTCGGCGGTGCCCGCGAGGTCATCGCCGACGTCGATTCCCACCGGGTGGCGGTGCTGGCGGAGCTGGAGCGGACCGGCTTCCGGCAGTTGCGCTCCCGGGTCGTCTTCGCGCCGCCGAACAGCCAGGAATAGCTGACCGGGTGCGCCCGGTCACCCGGGCGCACCCCCTCAGCCAGCGTCGAGCGCGGCCCCTGTCAGCATCTGGCCATGCCGGAGATCATCGCGCTACTCGTCGGCGGATTGGGGCTCGTCGTGGCGGCGGTCGCCGGGCTCTACCTCTGGCCGGTAGGCCGCCGTGGGCTACGGGTCGCGCCGGCCCGACCGCTCGACTTCGACACGGCCACCCGTGCCGTCGCGGCCATCATCGCCGCCGAGACGGCCGACCCGGAGGTGCGACCGGAGTCGCGCAGCCGCCTGCTGAGCCACGGTTCCCGTACCGACCGGGCCGTGCTGCTCTTGCACGGCTACACCCTCGCGCCCGAGCAGTACGAACGGCTGGCCCAGGAGTTCTTCGACAGTGGGTACAACGTCTGGGTTCCCCGGGCGCCCCGGCACGGGACCGTCGACCGGCGGGCCCACCACCGGGTCGAGGCCGGTGAGCTGACGACGTACGCCGCGCAGGGGTGGGCCGTCGCGGCGGCCCTGGGAGACGAGGTCGGCGTCGTCGGCATCTCCGGCGGCGCCGTGCTGGCCGCCTGGCTGGCCCAGGTGCCGGGAAACGTCGTACGGCATCTGCTGTTGCTGTCGCCGTTCTTTGCTCCGAATCCGCGACAGGCGCCGGCCTACGCGGTGAAGCCGCTCATCACGCTGTACGGGCGTCGCCTTCTGCGGGATCGCGTCACGTCGCGGGGATACTCCCTCGCCGCCGTCACCCAGTACCTGACGATCGCGCGTACCCTGCCGAATCCGCCGCGGCGGACCGGTCTGCGGAGCGCGGCGGTCGCGATCAGCCCGCTCGACGGCGTGGTGGACCTCAGGGCGGCGGTCGACGTGCCGCGCCGGATCGCCGACGCGAACGCGATACCGCTGCGGGTGTGCACCCTGCCGGAGTCGTTGGGCGTCGAACACAACACCCTCAACCTCGCCGCCCTCGGCGCCGAGGGCGACGAGCTGCGCCGGCTGTACGTGGCGCTCTACGAGGGTGCACCAGCACCAGAACCAAACCCCACACCAACCCACCGCTAGCCCCCGCCCCGCCCCCGCCCCGCCCCCGCCCCCCCGCCCCGCCGCCGCCGCCCTGCCGCCCGGTAACCCGTTACCTTTTTGATCGTCCCCAGCCGGGGACCCTCGGTCGCCCGGCCCGGTATGACTTCCTTCCCCTGTTGTTCGGATGATCCGGGGGGTGT